>JAIMBH010000015.1 GCA_023511485.1 Bacillota bacterium
TCATTGTAGTTGTAACCGTCAACGCCTAAGGTGTATGGGCTGTTCCAGGTTCCGTACGGGTGGACGCTACTGGTAGCACCGGGGTACAGCCTGACCGATGAACCCTGCACCTTCTCGTTGTAGTCCTTGCCGCTTAGGTCATACTCATTAGCAACGATATTACCCTTACCATCTGCTGGAGGGTTCTCCTGCTTGGCTACTGCTAGGCTGGTCATGGCAAAGAGAAACGCTATAGCCATCAGGATGACTAAACCTTTTTTCATCTTTTTCACCTCCTTTCGTTTTAAAGTAAGCCTATCCTATACGGCATAGTAAGGTTAACCTTTGCTATGCATAAAAGGTTGGTCAAAGGGTATTTTAAAAGGTATTTTTATTCAGTTATCAAAGAACTAGTATAGTTATTGTGCTAACAATCACTAAGTATAGCAATTAAGTATAGCAATCTATTGCCTTATACTAATAGAACAACGCTATTGGTAGGCCGCCATGCTTTAGCGCCTAAAAAGAACCGATACAGTTTAAGGAGCGATGGATTAAGCTAAGCAGCAACAGGTGTGGTGGCTTAGCTTGTTTAGTAATTCACAATTAGAGTATAGCAAGCGCATTGCCGTATGTCAAAGGTAAAATTAGGAAAATTACGAAATATTAAGATTTGAGCCTCTATGGTAAAAATCAACCTAGCACTAGTAGCAGGTAGGGTGCATTGTTTTACAAATAAGCAAGCGTAACTTTATAGTATGCCCCCAGGGGGTATATAAGTGTATAGTGCTAGCAATTATTACTATTGTTATAGTTATGATAGTTAATTTATAGCATAAAATAATCATCTAACAATAATTAGCGTAGGTAATAACCGCATGTTAGATATAGGTATTTATAATAATAATGGGGTTTCCCAAGTTCTGTAAAGCTGTGGTGTTACAAGAATGGCGTTGGAACAGACAAATTCCCAGCAAGCTTACGGTGGGTATTTTGGCGGCAAGGAATGCAAATTATACCCCGTAGTGTAAGGGCAGGTCTGTTTTAGAAAAAGCCGTTTGCGCCCTGATCAAAGAACTCAATATGGTTTCTGGGGGCAACAAATTCAAGAATTGGGCGGTCATCGGTATTTATAGGGATAGGCTTACCGCTGGGAAGTGTCCCGCAGACGAGTTTGCGGACTGCCGATGGATCGGCGAAGAAGCTAAACTGAAGCTGATCAAACGATAATCTACTTTGGGAAGCCTCCCGCACAGCTCTCTCGATTTCTTTAACGTTAAGGTTTCTGTCTCCATTTACGCCAACAAGCATGACGTCTTGTGCCTCATTTGCCCCATAGTTGGCTCCCCAGACATACGTCTGCGGAAATACTGAGGAGAAAGTTTTAAACATCATAAGCATATCTTCGTTCTTCATGATATACCGGGGGATCCACTGGCAATAGACGCCTCCATTGTTGAGTCGTTTGGCGGCAAGCTCAAAGAACTCTTTTGTAAAAAGGTGAGACACATGGGTTGAGACAGGATAACTTGGCTCAGAAGTTATGACGTCATATTTTTTATCGGTTACAAAAAGATAGTTCCGCGCATCGTTAAAGAAAAGCTGCACCCGGCGGTTTTTCTCGACAGAGTCGCCAACAAAATAGCGCGATGCTTGAAGAACCGATCTATTTATCTCAACTATGTCGACCCGGACACCAGGCTCAGAAAGAGCGGCATGCGCAGTCAGGCCGGTACCAAGCCCGATTACAAGCACGGATTTAGCGCCCCTTGTGCTCATAATCGGGATGAGTGCAAGAAGCGATGTGACCTGGCGGTCGTATTGTGTGTTGGATCCCTCAATTTTTCCATCGTTTACAAGAGACCTCTCACCGCCTGGTACTTCAAAGACAGAAACCCGACCATGAATGTCGTCGGCAAAGAAAAGGGTATTAATGTTTTTCATATACTCTTTATATTCATCATACGTTTGGTAATCTGCAATGCGGTAAAAGTTATGAGTGATTGCCGGCTGGTGGATTGCTGCTGCAGAAGTTCCTACAATAACCAGGATAGCGGCTCCGGCCATAAAAGATCTCCTGGCGACGGATGATTTTGAGACGATGATCATTGTCAGCGAGACGAAAAGATTTAAGCCCGCCGCAACAAAGGTAGTTCCTTTTATGCCGATTAAAGGAATCAGCAAAAATCCAGAGCCCAAAGAACCGATAATTGAGCCTACCGTGTTGATCGAATAGACATTACCTACATCATTGCCAAGTTCTTCGATAGAGGCAGTATTAATTTTTGCAACGACTGGAAAGGTCGCGCCCATAAATGTTGTTGGGATGAGCATAATAAGAAACGATAGAAGCAACTGGAAGAAGAAGAATAAAAAGAAGCCAGGCCTTGTAGTGTTGTAGACAAAAAAGTACAGCGTTGGAAGCACTTGAATCAGCGGTATTGTAAGCAGACCAAATATCGCTATGCCAAGTTCAAGCTTACCAAACAAAGCAAAAAGATTCTTGCTTTTATCTGCCCATCTGCCACCGGCAAACGCACCCAGAGAAAGTCCAGACATAAAAGCGGTAAGCATCATGGAAACCGCATAAACCGTCGAACCGAAAATCAGTGAGAGCTCTCTCGTCCAGATCACCTCGTAAATGAGAGCTGCCATTCCCGAGAATGCGAATGCAAATACCGCTGTTTTACGGGCACGGGCGGTTGCTGTTTTTTGTTTATCAGCAGCTTGCCTGACTGCTATTTCTTTAATGGAGGGCTTTGGTCTTGATGATTTGCTTTTCGTATGTAACTTTGCCAATCACTAACACCTCCTTGCGTGCATGAAGTTATAAAAAATGCAAAAAAACGGCTGCTCTGCCTTTATGCAAACGGTGTTTCTGCAACAAAACAATGCTTTCGCAGAAGAGATTTGAAATACTTAAGCAAGCCAAGCCACCGCCAGATGCAGAATAGGAGAGGCCCGTACGATACGGGCCTCTGTTATCCCTTGCCTCTTTGTTTGCAATCCTTTGTAAGTTAGTAAACGCTACGGTAATCCTCTTAGGATTACATCATCGTACTTGTCATCAGCAGTAGTGCCTGGCGTGTCGGTATGTCCTTCTACGCCTGCTCCACCGCCAGCCCAAGTGGTCGGGTTGTGACAATCCAGACAGACGCTGTCAATATCATGCGTCTTGGCGTTTAGGCCGCCAAACTGTCTGATCTGATTTGGTCCAATGGCCTGTGATGTTCCGTCGGTGTTGCCGACTACATCGATACCGAATAGATCGTCCTTGAGCATCATGTAACCAAGGGTTCGGTGTGGCCAGCTGAGACCATCATCAGAACAGGTAGACGAAGACACGCCCGGATTAGTTCTCCAGTCGCTTCCTGGAGCACCCCAATTAACTTTGCGGGATACTTTGATGATTTGGGTCTTGAGGTTTGTATCGCTGTAAGCTAACGAGATATCGTTGACCGGGTCGCCATTAGCGTTTCTTGTCAGATTATACATCGTATAGGCTTTGTACTGAGTGTGGTTCGGATCGCCCATCGCCATCATGAAGAACTGCGTAATGTCGGTCCGGGTGTTATCCGCTGCTTCAGCCTCTTGCTCCTGCTTCGTTAGCGCCAGAGATGGATTGACACCGCCACTTGTATTATGGCATCCACCACAGCCGCTTGAACCTCTGTGGCAGTTACGGCATCTCGGGCCGCCCAATTGGTCATCCTCCGGATTAAACCTCATGCTGCGGCTTCAGTGCCTGACGTTGGAGTCGTGGCCATATGCTATGTCGTAGTTGCCTTTCCAGTTATCGCCTGCATTGCCCTGGTTTCTAAGGGCACGATCCTCGCTGTACTGCGGAGCCTGTATGGTGTGGAAGCCAGAGTTGCCGTCATGGCAGTCAGTACAGAACTCATCAAGTATGAGAGATCTGCAGAACGGGTTCCTTACAGTGTAACCATAGTTCTGATTTGCAGGCGGCATTCCCGGCCCGAACTGCTCATCCCAGAGGCTCGCGCTTCCGACCGGGTTGTTCCAGTCTGTCGGAACCTTGTTGATCGGGTAAGCGGTATCGGTGTCAAACTCATAGAGTTTGTCGGTTACGGCGTCTGGAATCTCCTGACCAGCAGTAATTGTTATGTCCGGGTCGCGTCTGTAGCCACCGCCGATATCAATGGTTCCCATTGGCGCTGTTAAGCCAAGTGGGTCGTAAGTTGTAATCGGGCTTTGAACCGTTACGTTGGTATTCTGCGACATCTCGCGATCCGGGTCTTTGATGAGTAGCCAGCTACCGGCCAGATAATATGGTTTTGCCTTTGGCAATGAGATGCCAAGAGCCGGTACGAGATATGCGCCCCTCGCTAGTTTGCTCGGGTCATCGCCGGCGAACCCTTTTCCGCCGGAAGTAAACATATCATGTCCGGGGTTACCGATATTGTAAACTGCGCCGTTCTCAGTATCTACAATCGATGCGATCGGGTTACCGTTCTGGTCAAACCCCATGATTCTCTGCGGGTTAGCATGCGGGCTGTGGCAGTCAAAGCAAGAGAATCCACCGATCCAGTAGTTTGGAGTATATGCTGGATAGGTATCATCTGGAGCTTTCCACTTACCGTTATCGATACCAAAGCCCATGGTGTGACCGACGTTGTACTCAGTTGTGTAGTTATCGTCGTTGTCCATCTGGATGTTAAAACCAGAGCCGGCTCCTGTGCCGTGACACCAATCACATGCTTCATAGCGGGAATCGCCTCTTGTTAACTTGAACTTACCGGCCGCACGGTGAACCGCGTGGCACTCACGGCACCTGTGGGTAGAGGTGAGGTAACCACCGTGTGGACCTGAAGTAAAGACAGCCTGAGATGCGTTGGTGATGTCTCCAGGGGTACCGTCTTTGTTTACCAGAGTACCGTTATCGGTATAATCCTGGGCGTCATTGTAGTTGTAACCGTCAACGCCTAAGGTGTATGGGCTGTTCCAGGTTCCGTACGGGTGGACGCTACTGGTAGCGCCAGCATAAACCTGATCTACTCCATCGATTGTCACAGTTGCGCCCTGAGACCTCTGGGCCCAATCCTTGCCGCTTAGACTATAGTCATTGGCACGGATATTACCTTTACCATCGGCCGGAGGGTTTTCCTGAGCGGCGATTGCTATACTGGTCATGGCAAAAACAAGCAATATAGCCGTCATCAAAATCAAGGCCTTTTTCATCTTTTTCACCTCCTTTCATAGTGAAGTAAGCTTGAAAATCTGCAAGAGGTGGAAGAATTTATGCTGCTAGATAGTCTCCACATTACCCCCTAGGGGTATACCCTAGGCGAAAAAAATTTGTAGTCTTTTACGACAAATCGCTAATTAGAGCTTTTACACGCCAAGGGATTACTTAGGTCTCTTTATATTATATTTTTGTCAAGGAGCAGGTAGGCAAAGGGTGGCTTGGTGTTTCGTTTTGCCCAGCTTGTTTATACGTTCACAATCTAAACCTATCCCATAATTACATAGAAGTCAAGCGATTATTGAAAAAATTTTCACATTCTTTTCCAGCTCTTGCATGCAGCCCTGGCTAATGAAAGACGAGGTGATATTCAAGGCCATTTGGGAAGGAAAGCACGAAAAAGAAAAAGCGGGCCCTTTATGCCCGCTTTTTAGCTTTAGGTCTAGTTGTGCAAAAGGACGCTCTTTTCATCCTCCTGCACGTCGTATTTTTCAATAAATTCTTTGTAGCTTATCATCTTAGGCGGTTTTTTACCGTTTTCCTCTAAGATCTCACGCACTTTACTATCTTCAAATGCAAGCGTAAATGAATCAAACTTTATCTTCTCAAAAAACCTCTTCCTGGCCAGCACGAGAAAGCTTGCGGTGTTCTCTTCAACTCCATATTTTTCCATTAGTTTTTCGATTTCGTCTTTTGAGTACTTTCTTACGTTTGCTATGTCAACAAACTTTAACGTGTCTTCCTCATAATCTGCAAACCTGTCGAATACTTCCTGGCTTACCTGGATATTTTTTGCAACCTGGGTTAGAAGCCTTAGCTTTTGATCGGAAATGACGAGCTCAACGAAGTCCTCATTGGCGATAAACTTCTTGCGGCGCAGCAAGAGCATCAGAAGCGGTATGAAAAGCAGCACCCACCACGGGAAGTTATCAAATGGACTCTCTTCCCCAGGAATAGTAAGCTTTACTACCTGGACTCGGTCGTTAAACTTATCTGCGATTGCAAACGTCTTGTTGCCGAGGTAACAGATACCATCCGGCATGTTAAACTGTCCCTCAAGGTTACCCGAACTTCCACCAAACTTGGCTATCTCTTTGCCCCTAGTGTTATAAACCTTGATTGCATAGTCAAAGGCAT
Source organism: Bacillota bacterium (assembly GCA_023511485.1). Taxonomy (NCBI): domain Bacteria; kingdom Bacillati; phylum Bacillota; species Bacillota bacterium. Next base: position 6,320 of record JAIMBH010000015.1, read on the forward strand.
CTACCACATACAGGCGGTCTTTTTCGTCTATTGCCATACCAGCTGGGAGGTTCAGGCCCTTCTTTGGGTCGAGAACACCTTTTGGCGGGTTACCTCTTATCCAGAGGACATCACCTTTTTTGTTAAGACAGACTAACCGCGTATTGTTGGTGTCTGATACGAATATATTCCCATGGCTATCAACGCATATGCCATGGGCGTAGTCGAAGCCGCCTACCATTCGGCTTCTAGCACCCCAGGTATCGAGTATCTTTCCGTCAAGGCTTAGAATCGCGATCGGGCCAAAAGTTGTTAGGTAGACGCGGTCTTTGGCAACAACCGGTTGTACCGGAGACATGAGTGTAGTCTCGCTTATGTACTTACCCTGAAGGTTAAAGATAACCAACCGGAAACGCGCCCTATCTGCGACATAGACACGGTTTCTCTGGGCATCAACAGCAATCCCTAATGGACCGCGCAGCGAGCCCGGCGCCATGCCGCGGCTTCCAAAAGAGCGCACATAGTTGCCATTTCTATCAAAGACGACGACTTTGCCCCTACTGGGTAGAGTGACATATATGTTGCCCTTACCATCGGTTGCAACTCCTGTTGGTCTTTTTAGTAGCTCATCTGGCCGGTCGCCCCAACCATAGATGCTGAAAAGATGGGTCATGCCTTCGCTTTGCACCTTTTCAGTCGAGTTGTTTAATACATAGAAGTAAAAGAATATAAGGAGTCCTAGCGTCAGCAGTAATATTGTTACCAGGATTATCAGTGTTCTAGTTCTAACCAACTTATGCCTCCTAGCTGTGAAGCGCCGATAATGTTATTTATTGTTTTTACTTATTGTTCTTTGTAGAGTTTTTGTTTAAATTCTTTGCCTCTAGTTCTTCAATTGCTCGTTGAGCCTCAGCATGGTCGGGTATAAATCTTAACGCCTCATCATATTCCTTCAATGCAAGGTCGTACTTGCCAAGACCTTCATACGCTTTACCCAGCTCATAATGAGCATCCGCGCTACTATCCATCCTTTGCAGTGCCCTTGTGAGGCAAGCAACTGCTTGGTTGTAATCCTTTCTCTTATTCATTATAACGCCAAGGTCATACCAGGCCAGCTCATTTCTAAGCTCGGTAACCCTTAACTCTTCTTTCAGTTCTTTAATGGCATTGCTTTCCTGGTTTAAATCCTTATATATCTGAGCCAATGTGTAGTGAAGCATCGGTGCGGCAGGCTGTAGGTCTATAGCTTTTTTTAGGTGCCCTATCGCATCCTGGGTTCTGTTTAAATCGGCTTCTGCCTTGGCAAGCCTGAAAAGATAGTCCGGGTTTTTTGGGTTCTTAGCAACCAAGGCCTTTGCGACATCATATGCTTGTTCGGCCGGGTTTCGGGGTTTAGAGCTAGCGAAAAAGACATCCTTTAGCATCAATCCAAGTATGATTATAATTCCAAGGGTTAAGAGGATTGTTAGGTAGATCAATACCTTTCTTAGGTTGCCTTCCATGCTACTTCCTTTCAAGCTTTAATTGCCAGAGGTGACCCTTTTCACAAAGCGAAGCAAAAAAATAACGATTCAAATAATAACATAGAGGTTTTTTAGAGGCAAGATAACCAGTTAGCAGATGGTTAACTAACAGGTTGATCGCTGCATGTAACAAAGAGTCAAGATAAAGATATAAAATTAAGAACTGCGGTCCAGACACAAAAGGCTGCTAGGCAGGGCTAAAGCTTGCAGCTCAACGCTACATTGCAGCCTGCAATATTTCAATTTCTAGTAGCTGGGTTTAAAATTACGCGCCACCTTAGTATTATGGTTATGCACTAGTATTAACGGGAGGTAATTATGAGACAGATCAAGCATGGGTTAATCTTATTGGCGGTTATTGTTATTGCATTGCTTATTCTGGCAGTCGGATGTTCATCCCAGGGCGGCAGTTCAGGTAGGCAGGCAAGTAAGGACAAAGGCGCTATGCAGCCGGCCTCCCAACCCGGTGAGGAGCGCAAAGAGTCGTCTGAACAGGCAAGCAAAAGTCAAGATTCTCTTGATACATCTAAGAAGCAGTATGCCGTTATCGAAACAAACAAAGGCAGAATTGTGTTTCAGCTCTTTTCACACAAGGCGCCCAATACCGTTAAAAATTTTATAAAACTTGCCAACTCAGGATTTTTTAACGGTATTAAGTGGCACCGCTATGAGCCTGGTTTTGTCATTCAAGGCGGCGACCCAAACAGCAGAGATAACGACCCCTCTAATGATGGGTTTGGAGGCCCTGGATATACCATAAAGGCTGAGATAAACGATGCTCCTCATTTAAGAGGAACCGTTGCTATGGCTCACAATGCAAAGAGCATTGATAGTGCGGGCAGTCAGTTCTATATCTGCCTTTCCGATCAGCCAAGGCTGGATGGCCAGTATACCGTTTTTGGCCAGGTGACAGAGGGCATGGATGTCGTGGACCAGATACGGGTTGGCGATGTTATGAATAAGGTCTATATCGAGGAGAGATAAAACCTTAAAACTGTAAAGTGGGCCACCAGGCGAATACTCCCGTCGCTGGCGAAAAAAATATAAAAACTGGTTGAAAATTCAGTTGACATGGTGAGCAAAAGCAAGTAGTATTGAGATACAGTCTCAATAAAAGGTGATTTATGAGAGCCGAAACAACGCAGTTTAAAAGCTATATCGAGGCTAGGGGATTGTATTTTACGCCAGAGCGGCAGTGTATTGCAGATGAGGTTTTCTCTAACCACGAGCATCTGGATGCTGAAGAGCTTTTGAAAATTTTAAAAGGCAAGGGGAGCAAGGCTTCTCGGGCAACGGTTTATCGCACCTTAGATCTGCTGGTTGAAAGCGGTTTGGTTGAGAAAATCGATCTTGGCGATGGCCGTTCGGTATACGAGCATACGGCGGGGCATGCGCACCACGACCACCTCATCTGCATCAGGTGTGGCTCAGTGCAGGAGTTCGAAGAGCCGCTAATAGAACAATTGCAGGATTGGGCCTGCGAGAAGGCAGCTTTTAAGCCAATTGGACACAATTTAAATATCTACGGTTACTGTAAAAATTGCAGTGCTGAATAGGTGCTGGATATTCGCATATTCGCATATATTTTTTAAAGTTTGGCTGAGATAGAGTCGCAATCTCAAAGGAGGATAAGATGTGTCTTGATCAGATAAGGACCGGTGAAGAGGTTATCATAAAAAGGATTCCTGATAGCATGGCAAAAACACAGTTTATCAGATTTGGTATAGGTGAAGGAAGTACCGTCGTTTGCCATAGCAAAATCCCCTTCGGACCGGTGGTTCTGCGAAAGAACCGGCAGGAAATTGCAATCGGCCGCGCCCTTGCATGTACGATCGAAATCGAGAGGAGGGGCAGTCATGCCAAGAGACATAGACACGGCCGGGGTTAAAACTACACATGGAGGGCACTGCCATACCGGCTCACTGGCGCTTGACGTGCCGCAGGATTGCCAGAAAATCGTCCTCGTGGGTAACCCGAATGTTGGAAAGTCTGTTTTCTTTAATTACTTCTCGGGTTTATATGCCGATGTGTCTAACTATCCGGGAACCACAATCGAAATATCCCAGGCACGCTACAAAGATAGCGCCATAATCGACACTCCAGGAATCTATGGCGTCTCGTCGTTTAATGACGAGGAGATCGTTGCACGGGATATAATATTAAGCGCCGATAAAGTTGTAAATGTGATCGATGCAGTGCACATCGAGCGAGACCTTTTTCTAACACTGCAGCTTATAGATATGGGCCTGCCGCTTATAGTGGCTCTTAACTTTATGGATGAAGCTCAAGAACAAGGGTTGAAGATAGATGTAGATTTACTCTCTGACCTTTTGGGAGTGCCGGTAATTCCTACGGCTGCGGTTAAGAAGCAGGGCTTGGCCGATGTAGAAGCGGCTCTTACGGAGGCCAGGGAAGGGCGTCAGGACCCGTTTCTGCATAAGAAACTTCACGAGATGCTCTCACGAGTCGGCTCCCAACCGGAAGCTCTTATGGTTTTAGAGGGCGACCCATATGTTGCCGCAAGACATGGCATATCTCCTGGAACCGATCGGGAGGAGATATATGTAAGGCGCCGCGAGCGGGTAAACGATATTGTCAACCATGTTGTAAGCGAGACGAGAATATCTGAGACTATTCGGCAAAAAATCGGCCGGCTTGTTTTGAACCCAATAGCGGGCATCCCTATTCTTGCGCTTGTACTCTACGGTCTGTATGAGCTTGTTGGAGTTCTCATAGCGCAAATAATCGTTGGAGTAACTGAAGAACAGATAATGCAGGGGCAATGGGAGCCCTTCATAAGGGGCATCGTTGAGCCGATTATAAGCCAGAAGACCGCACTTGGAACAATACTTATCGGCGAGTTCGGCGTTTTGACGATGACAGTGACCTACCTCTTGGGCTTGCTCTTGCCTCTGGTTTTAGGTTTCTATCTGGCTCTTGCCTTGATGGAGGACTCGGGTTATTTGCCTAGGTTGGCTACTTTGGTTGATAGGGCACTTAACGCCATCGGGTTAAACGGTAGGGCGGTTGTACCGATAATTCTGGGCTTTGGCTGTGTCACCATGGCGACCATAACGACAAGACTTCTCGGTACCGAGCGGGAGAAGACGATTGCAACTGCGATACTCCAGTGGGCTATTCCCTGCTCTGCACAGCTTGGGGTAATTACAGTTCTTCTGGCTGCAATAGGGGGACCATATATACTGCTTTACGCTAGCATAATCTTTCTGGTTCTCGTGACGGTTGGAACCGTTCTTTCAAAATGGCTGCCGGGAAAATCTTCGCCGCTTCTAATCGACCTTCCGCCACTGCGCCTGCCGAGGCCAAACAATGTGGCTAGGAAAGCTATCACCCGCACGTATGCATTCATGAAAGAGGCCACCCCCTGGTTTTTTGTCGGTGCACTTATCGTGTCGGTGATGCAGGTCACCGGATTGCTTAATGTCTGGCAGAATCTCTGGGAGCCGATTACTACTGGCTGGTTAAAGCTTCCAAAAGAGGCGGCAACAGCTTTTGTAATGGGTCTTGTTAGGCGAGACTTCGGTGCAGCCGGTCTTTTCGGGATGCATTTAGCCCCAATGCAAACGGTTGTAGCGCTGGTTACTATCACACTCTTTGTGCCCTGTATAGCTTCGCTGATGATACTATTTAAAGAGCGCGGGGCAAGGCAAGCGGTGCCAATCTGGATCGGAAGCTGGGTTTTAGCTTTTGGTCTTGGTGGAGTGCTTGCGCAGATTTTGGTAAGGTGATTTAGATGAAATGTGAAATAGTAAAGCCCAAAGAGGCAAAAGAAATAGAGAAGGTCTGTAACAGGTGTGGGTTTAAAACTAACAATCCTCTTATCACTGTCTGCCCTCGGTGTATGGCAGGACTGCCGGGTTTTGCCTCATGCAGTGGTGGCTGCAGCAGCTGCCACTTGTCCAGGTAGGTGGGTAGCTAGGAACACTGGTTGCCGTAGTTTTATACCTACTTGCTTATAAAGCCTAGCTTCTGTATTCTCAAGAGAAGCTAGGCTTTTTGCTTAGGCGAAACTATGCTGCAAAAAGGATAGGCTATACTCTCAAGCGAACGTATTAGTATTTGCATTGCTAAAGATTTTAATATAGTAGACGATAATTTCTTTAAGCAGTAATCCGGAAGCTAGCAGGGGGTTACCAGTGATGAAGCACAAAGACGCAACAAATGTAGCAGTTATAGGCGCCGGAAGTGAGGCAGCGGATATTTTATCTACGCTTTGCAAGTGTCCAACGATTAATGTGGTTGGGTTTTGCGACCCCCGCTCCGATTCGTCCAGCACTTCGATCGCCCAGGAACTAAACATTCCCTTATTTGAAAGCATTGGACAGCTACCGGCAATTGGTAATGTCGACGTTATTGTTGACACGTCAGACGGACAGATCGATATAGGTTCTGTTAAGGAACTTAGCAAAGTCCAGGTAGTTCGCGGTAAAGCAGCTGATGTCATAAAAGGGCTTGTTGTAAACGGAATAAATGCAAGCGATAAACTTGATAGCATACTTGCCGCTTCAGATGAGTTTGGCACAATGCAGGATAGCCGGGAACTTTACCAGGCGATTGTGGAAAATGCTCTTAAAGTAGTTGGTTGTGCTGCTGGCACCTTGATAATCTTTAGCGAGAGAGATGAGACATGCCACCTTGCTGGAGTGGCAGGCTACTCAAAAACAATTAATGTGAAGAGCTGGGAACTTCAGCCTGGCGGAATTACAGAGCAGCTCCTAGATGAGGATACTCCAATGATTATCCAAAATATTAACGAGGAGCCTCTTTTTGATAACCCCGTAATGAATGAAGGAACGGTTTCTGTTCTTGCTACCTCGCTGAAGCAAGATTCCGAGGTGATAGGGCTTCTATTTGCCGGTGATTTTAAGCTAAGGAATTTCTCCGAACAGGAGTTATCTTTATTTTCTGCATATGCTGGGCTGGCATCGCTAGCTCTTCAGAAAGCAATGCTCCTTGAGAAAAACGAAGAGCTTACTGTTACTGATAACTTAACTGGGCTTTACAACAGCCGTCACTTCTTTACTACCCTAGAGGCGGAGATGGCAAGAGCAAAAAGATACGGCGGAGGATTTGCAATACTTCTCATGGATGTAGACGGTCTTGATTTTGTCAACAACTATTTTGGCTACTCGAAGGGAGACTGGGTCTTAAAGAAAGTCGCAGATGTTTTAAAAAGCTGTTCGCGCCAGACCGACTACAAGGCCAGATATGGCGGAGATGAGTTTGTCATGCTCCTGCCAAGCACCAGTTGCAGCCAGGCATCCATTCTTGCAAACCGCATTAAGCGTGAAGTTAGCGATTTAGTAATTAGAGAAGGCGGACAAGAGTTCAGACTCTCGGTTAGTATCGGGATAGCGGAGTTTCCATGCCTGGGTAAAAATTGCGACGAATTGATGAATGCAGTAAGTACTGCCCTTTATATCTGTAAGCAGCGAGGAAAAAACCTGGTCTGCTGCTATGAAGATACCGGGGCTTCAAAATAGAAAACCTAGCCTCCTCTTTTCTTAAGTAAAAAATCGGGATTAAGTTCCTCAACTTTCCTAAAATATCGCTCTGCTTTTTTGGTATCGCCGTTTTTTTGTGCATTGGTTGCAAGGATAAGATATGTTCTTGGGTCTTTATCTCCCAGTTTTTCTAGCTCCTCGGCAATCGCTATCGCACTACTTGAGTCATTTTCACGATTTGCAACCTCAAGGAGTCTTTTTTTCGTAAGTATAAGGCTTGGCCATAGATTTTCTGCTTGCTTGTAATATTTTTTTGCCTGCACAAGGTTGGTTCTATCCTCGGTTATCTCATAGGCTACTAAATTGGCCTCGCCAGCATAGTAGGTTAACTCAAAGCTTCTTTTGTTATAAATCAGGCCTTGGTCTGCAATTAATAAGGCTTGACGTGCGTAAATAGTACTATTATAAAGCGAGGCATAGCTTAAATAAAACTCTACTGCATCTTTCCTGTATTCTGTCTGGTAAGGGTCAAGAGCCAAGGCACGTTCGAAGTATGAAACCGCTTGATCTGGGGATGACCTGGCAAGCTCTTCTCCTTTATAGATGTAGTAATCAGCAAGTACCGGTTTGGCTGTAAATAAAACGACTAAAACAGAGACTATCACCAAAGCCGGTGTGGCTGGTTTTAGCTTAAGCCAGCCAGGCATCACTATCACTTTTTTCTCTTTAGTCGGATACTTGATATTGCCCGCAATTCCCAGCAAGGACCAAATTAATGGTGTCAAAAAAACAGCAGTAATGCCGGTCTGAGCCTGCGCAAGGTAGCCGATTATAGCACCGAATAGACCTGTCATATAGGATGTTCGAAATGCCATCTTATTTCTGAAAAGCCCAAGGATCGCCATGATAAACATCCAGACGTAAAGCAGCATTCCGGGTATGCCACCACTAAGTGCGGCTTGCAAAAAATCATTGTGTGCGTGTTCTGTAAGCATACGCGGCGAATCAGAAGCATATTTCTCTGCTTTGTACAGAGGCATCCAATCGTTCATCTGTTCAGGACCATATCCCAGAAGGGGTTTATCGGCTATCATTTTAAGTGATGCTCTCCAGGTCTCTATTCGATTTGCCGCTAAACCTTCCGAAAAGCTAAAAGTTGAAACAAGTCGGCTTTTTAAATAATTGCCAGGGATGGCGATAAGGGAAGTTATCAGCAAAACAGCAATAACCAAGACCAGCCCAACTGTTCGCATCCTGTTTTTACTTTGGATGGAGGATTTAGCCCGGCTTGTTTTCATGCGTTTGCTAAGTGCGATGTTGCCTCTCCATCTTATAAATACCGCAACGGCTGCTACCGAGATCCCAAGCCACGCACCTCTTGATTCTGTAAATATAAGATCGATTATTCCGATTACTATAAGGGTCCAGGCAAGCAAACGCCACCTTTCCTCATTAGAATTTCTTGCAAGGCTAAGGAGAAGCGGCAGCATAATAACTAAATAGGCTCCAAACAGTACAGGATTGCCGAGGCTTGAGTGTACGCGGGTTTCAAAGCGAAAGACATTCGGAAAATCAAGTCCCGCAGCCTGCAACAGACCGTAGATGGCTACCGGTATAAAACCAATCGTCATCACCTTAAGCACGCGCTCAAATGATTTCTCATCTCTTACGAGCTGGACTACTATAAAATAAATTATCGCATAACAAAAAAGGGCGGGCAGTGTCTCGTATTGTTGGTATTTGCCGATTATCCCAAGTATGGGCATGTCAGAAAATACTAGCGACAAGGTAGAAACCAGTAAAAGCAGTGCAATAGGAATATCAAAAACCGACCTGTAGAGCAAAAGTTTTCCGGCCTTTATCGCACGGGCGGTGAAACCTACGATCAAAACTGTTGTTGCTATATAGAGAAAGGTTACCTTTGGTAGAGCGTACATATCAAAGCTATAAGGAAACATGACTATAGGTAAAAGGGCCAATATCACAACGACAGCTAGCGCTAACGGGTCGTTAAATAAGTTATTGCTATCCGCATACCTAGTCTTTTTTCCCATGATATGTCCTTAAAAGATAATTTGATTATAAAGTGGTGCCGCCAGGTGGTGGCACCACTCAGTATAATTCTTTGCAGGACTTAAATCAAAAAAAGGGGCTTAGGCGTTTAGCTAGCGCATTCCTGTATTCCATCCGCTATGCATCGAGAAGGCACCTTCTCCTCCCGCATATCCCATTGGGTAGACTTTTTCCGGGTTGTCATGACACCTGCCGCAGAAGTCAAGTGCGTGACAATTGCAGCCGGCTCCGTTCGACTTTGCGACCTTCTGGTGCTCATAGTACCATTTATCAGGCAGCCCATGGATTTCACCTTCGCTGTGACACCCGCACATCCTGTTTTCGCTCATACTTTCCCAGTGGCATTTATAGCAAAGACCGTTAAGTTTCTCAGCCTGCATTGGATGGTGCTTCTTAAACTCGGCGCTGTGCGGCAGGGTTAACCCATGGCATTTGACACAACCCTGAGTAGTTGCCGGTTGGTGGCAGCCGGTACAGGTAATTCTTATAGTTTTTACCTTAGGCCAGTCATCCAGCATTCTATTTTCCTTATACGCTATATCTTGCTTATGGCAGGTATCACATTTGGCGCTTGCTATTTTGTTATTGTGGCAACCGGTGCAGCTATTCATGGCAAATAGCTTGGCTGTTTGCGTCTTGTGCGCGACATCTGGATGGCAGCCGGTACAACTAAAGCCCCCGGTTATTAAATCTTTATGCCTAACCATTACTTCCTGCTTACTCTTAACCGTTCGGTTGAAGATATCATTATGGCATTGCAGACAGGAGCTGTTAGTTACAACTGCAGGGGACGGTTCACCCCCCTTAAAAAAGTATGCGATCAGGTGTTCTGCCCCGGTAATGTTTCCGGTGATGTAACCGAAGATGCCGGGCTCGTAGTGGCAGCTTAAACAGCCTACGTCCTTGTGCGTTGACTTCTGCCACTCCGCATGGCTTTTCTCTATAGAGTGGCACTTTGCACAGAGTACCGGCTGCGAGGCGGCCACATTTACGATGGCTAGAAAAACTATTAGAGAAATCGACGCAATAGTGAATCTTCTGATGATCTCTTCTTTTGGTATCGCTCTGTTGACGCTTCTCGCTGCTTTGTGGATCTCATATTGTTTCTTGATTGAGAAGATTATTAATATGAAAAGGATTGCTACGATTAGCGTTAAAACAATTGCCGAAATTATGATGACTGACTCACGCGGGAACCGCCTGGGATTCCTGAGGATTAATACCACCTGGTTTAAGAGCTTAACCAAGGTCGACTTAAGTTTATCCCAATTTGAGAAATATTTTGTTAAGCGGCCAAATAGCGATTCGGAATCGACCTGCGCAAATCCAGATATGTACAAGTGTGTTGCAAGTAGATACAGTTTTGCTAGCATGTAAACCTATAGCTCCTTTAGCTTGATTACGGGCTCTTGTGCCCCGGTGCGAACTTTTTCCCCGGAGTATTTGTGTGAGCCGCTTTTGTATGGCAAGATACACATGCCTCGGGCAGATGGCAGCGCCAGCATAAGTCATAACCCCGGTCTTTTACCATAAATTCATGTTCCTTCAAAAATCCTTCCGGGTGTGGCATCTCTATACGATGGCAATCATTGCACAGGCTTTTTTTATGGCATTGATAGCACCCGTTTACGTTTTGCTTTGCAGCAGCAGGATGCAGATATGACCATGGTTTTGTATGTGGGACCGGGCTTTGATGGCATCCCATGCAGAAGTTATCATCATGGCAGGTAGTACAGGTCTTGGGGTCACCCATCCCATGCAATGCCTTCCAGCCAGGGCCGTGGGTTAATTTCCATGGACCTCCACTGGCCAGCTTTTCTGTCTCAGCGTTTTTCGGGTGGCATTTCTCGCAGGTCACGTCTCCTTCTGTATAGTTATGGCAGCCGGAGCAGCTGTCCATATCGGCCTGGTTTCTGATACGTCCTTTTATCTGGTGAGCGATATCAGCGTGGCATGACGTACACAGATATCCCGAGAATTCTTTATGGCTCACCCTGATTCCCTTGCTGATAATTGTATGTTTGACTTCACGGCTGTGGCAGACAAGGCAGCTATCGTTTCCAACAGAAGCTACTATTGGGTCTTGATAAGAGCGAAAGAGCCATGTCGTAAAGTTTCTTCCCGCTTTTAACTCTGTTTTTAGAAACGAAAAATATCCGGTGTCCTGGTGGCAGGCAAGGCAGGATACCGAATGGTGGGGTGAGGATCTCCATGATACGGTCTGTTGTCTGGCGGCATGGCAAATAGAACAAGGGCTACCATACCTAGCGGAAAATTGGATAGATACGCCGACAAAAATCACTAGCGAGACTGCCAGGACCGCAAAAGCCCTGATTTGCTTGGTTATATCTCCATGATATTTACCCTTGGTCTGTATCTTAGCCATTTAAACCCTTTATTCATAACATAATCAGCCTGCCTCTCATTTACTATTCGAGGTTGCTCAAAGCAGCCTTGATGTCACTTCGGTTTGGGTACTTTTGCAAAAGTTCGCTATAGATTCGCTTTGCACGCCCGTACTTTCCGGTTTTTTCATATGCCTGGGCCAGGCGGTATTTAACCTCGCTATCTTCGGGATCGATCTGCAAAATTATCTTGGCCTGCTCTATTGCATCTGGATATTTTTGTTGAACCATGAGTAATCCCAGCAAACCCCTTCTTGGATTTGTCGAGTAGGGGTTTAAGGTGATCGCCTGCCCGTAACATTGTTCAGCTTGCCCAATTAGAGCCTGTTCATTGACCATTGCCGCATACACCCTGTATGCGGAAGCTTGGGCCAGGAGCAGGTCAAAATCCTGGGGATTATATCTTAATCCTTGATTGCTGACATCAATTGCCTGTTCAAGCAAGTTAGGGTCTTTAAGCACGTTGCCCTGGGCTATCATTGCTACCGTAAGGTCGCGTCTGTACTGGGACTGATAAGGAAAAATACCAACGGCATTACTTAAGTTTATAATCGCCTGGTTTGGCTGGTTGTAATATCTGTTAGTTATCCCGTTAAGGTAGTATATATCGGCAATCAGAGGCTTTAACGAAAAGATAAATAAAACCGATGCCGCAAGGGAAGCCGCCCCAATGATCGCTGTGCCGTATTTTGTTTTCAGGGGGATTGTGATACTTCTAAGCGATTTGTTGTAAGGATATAGAGAGGCAATGGTACCCCCTAGCACCCATACAGGAGCTGTTATGCCTATAACATCGATGCCAGACATACCCTGAACAAGATAGCCGGCAATGCCGGCCAGCGCTCCCATGGCAAAGCCTGTCGTTGAGCTTTCTTTTTTGATAAGCTTAAGCCCGGTGGCAATTAAAATGATTACCAACCATAGAAATATCAACATACTTATGAGACCACCGTTTATGGCTGCCTGCAGGAATATATTGTGCGCTCGATCGGGAATTGTATTTTTCTCAAGCTGGGCTTTTCTTAGCGTGTTAAACGCCGGCGACCATACATACATTTGATCCGGTCCATAGCCCACGAGCGGGCGAACCGATATCATCCCAAGAGAGCTTTTCCATATTTCGACACGGCTTGCCCCTGTACCGGCCGATGGATTGGCCGCTGTTGTAATTCTCTCTTGCAGAGAATTTACCGTGCCTACCAAAACGCTATTGCCTGCGGCCAGTAGGATAAGTAGTGCTATCGCGGTACTTATGACGCTGACAGAAAATGCAGTTGCAACGGCCCTTAAGAGTTGCTTTCTCTGCAAGATGATAACAGCCAGGATTCCCACTGCAGCTCCAATCCAGGCGCCGCGAGAGCCGGAGAAAATTACAGTAATAAAGCCAAGGCCCAGTAGAGGGGCAACAATCCACTTTGGAAGCCCCGGGATATTTTCTTTTCTGTCCAGAAAGTAGTTAAAAAATATCGGCCCCATGGTGGCAATATAGCCACCCAGGAAAACTGGATTGCCAAGCGTTGAGCGGCTCCTACCCTCGAAGCCCCGCATAACCGGCGGCAGAAAATCGAGGCCGAGGTACTGCAGGATACCGTAAATAGCTATTATGCCAAAAGAGATGGCCGATGCTACTAGCAGGCGATCTAGCCACTCCTTTTTGTTCATGAACTGCCCGGCCATAAAGCACAGTATTATATATGCATAAAAAGTAGGAAGATTTTCATACCGCGCGTATTCGCCAATCAGGCTAATGAGAACTATCGGTGAAGCAAAGGTAGCTATGGTCACCATAATCGCGAATGCGAACAATGGCTTATTGAGAGGATTCCGCTTTATAGTGATTCCTCCAGAGAGAAGTGAATATGCCAGATAGCTCACCAGTATAACCAGGGTTAAGGTATAAAGTACAATTGCTTTTGGAAGGTCGTAAGCATCGTAGTTTATTGCCGACATTACAAGCGGTAAGAGTGCGAATGCCGCAACTAAGGACCAGCGGATTGAATTGCTCCATACTTCTGTAGTGCTTACCGTTTTATTTTCCACGACACTCACGCCTAGTAGTTATCCGGTCCGGCATTGTTTACTGATTCGATGTTTAAATGCAGTGCAATCCCTATATTGCTCTTCTATTATTAACAGATTGTGAATAGGGTGTCAAAGCAAAAAAGTATCAGACAAGAAGCTATTATCATTGGCAGCCAGCCATGGTCAAGTCTCAATCTGTCTGTAAATAGCAGTCCCGACTACGCCACGGTTGCTCAAGACTTTAACCTCCTTTTGCTTCTCATTTTCTCGTTGCTCAATATAGCGATTCTCAAAGCTTTGCGTTCATGTTCGGTAAAGCGAACTCTTTGCCATCTCTCGGATGCTCTTTAAGAGAGTACCAAAAACAAGCTTTAAGCATTGCTGCTCACCACGAAAACGAGGAATAATCTTAGAGCGGCGTCTTTCTTCAACAAAGCTTCTCTCGATTAGATTAGTCGTTCGCACGTTTTTTCTATGCACAGCCGGCAGTTTTAAATGAGCAAGACTTGCCTCGATATCCTCATTGAAGCACTTGATCATCGAGGGATATTCTTTCTCGAACTGCTCGATAAATTGTTTGGCAAGTATTTTGCCCAATCAAAAGTCTGCGGCATCTCTTATTGCTACAAGGTAGGGCTTTATAATTGCTTTTGCATCTTCCGGTACTTTCTCGAGTAGGTTTTTCATCTTATGAAACCAGCAGCGGATTCTCTCTGCCTCTGGCCACATTGCCTCTATGGCCTTGATAAGCCCTGGCGCACCATCACTTGTAATGGTTAAGGGTATTTTAAGCCCTCGTTTTACCAGACTTCTAAAGTGCTCAAGCCAGGCGTCATAGCTTTCTTTGTTGCCGGTAGTCATATGAATTAAAACCTTAGACCCATCAGAGAGTATCGCCCAGGTTACTAATATTCCCTCTTTTGTGCCGGATTGTTTTCTTAAGGACTCGTATACGGCATCTGCAAAAAGATAGACGACATCAAACTTAGATAGATCACGCTCGGTAAAGGCCTTGTATTCTTCCCAGAGAGTTTCAGTTATGCGGCTTACACTTGAGCGAGACAGAAGCAAATCGTCATCAGGAGCAAGACCTGAAAGTATATCTTCGATGTCTCTGGTTGTAAGGGGCTTACATACATCTCAACTACCAGGTTCTCTAACACCTCGGTCCTTTTCTTTAATTGCCTCCAAAGCTTTAGAAGAAAACGGTTCATCGGTATCTCGTACTTGAGGCAGATCAATTGCAAGGCGGCCTTCAGCCGTATCTAAGTAGCGCTTTTTATATCCGTTTCTATAACCATTATTTTCTTCGCTTTTTCGCCCGTAATAACCGCGCCCCAAGACTTCTTCGACCTCCGACTCCAGAAATTCTTGAATTACTCTTCTTGCGCCGATCCTAAACAACTCGCCAGTTAAATCAGCGGCCTCATCGCCTTTTCTTAATCCTTGTGCCAACTTTTCTAAAGCCATTGCTCGGTGGTATTCTTTTCATTAGGTCTGGACTCCCTTCATCGATGGTTTGATATACCATGATCGTAGTTCAGACCGCTACCTTTTTACAGACATTTTATGACGGGACCGCCAGCCATAGCCAGCCACTAACTTCTGTCTAAGTAAGCCGACGCTATAAGTGCCGGCAGCTATAAGTAGGTTTTACCGGCGGCTGGTAGCCACATGCTATAGCTTTAATAAAAAACCAGCTACGAGCTTATTCCTGACAGCCGAAACCGGGTGTTTCGAATTAAGAAGCTCGTAGCTGGCGTGCCCCCAGATGGTTTTATAAAAAATTTTCTATGGTTTATAAATCACATGGTTTAGCACGAGGATAATGCGAGCGTTAGTAATTGTCAACAAATTATTAAAGTTTCTATTGAATGCTTGGGCTGAGCAGGGATATACTGTTAAAACAGTGCAACAGATACCATAGTTTGTTAAAATAATAGCAATTGTTTCAAAGCAAGCTTTATCTTTGCCGATTGAGCTAAGCTAAAGGATTCACAAAGTTTGCCAGATAAATGATATTAAGCTCAAAAAATTATTACAATACAGGAGGTATCTGGCTTAAAAATGCAAATATATGCTAGAGAATGTGAAAACAGTTGCTATTTTAATGACTTATTGCGTATACTTAACTAAAGCTCGTAAAATAAACTACAAAGGAGGTGATTTTATTTATGAGTAAACTGTCAAATATAAAGCCGGCTCCTGCAGCAGTGTTGCATAGGTTGTCTTTGTATCATTGCTTGTTAACCGACTGGCTGTTGGCCGGAAAGAAAGGTGCTATAACTTCCAAAGAGATAGCTTCCTCGCTGGGTCTCAATGAGGTTACCGTAAGAAACGACCTCTCGTTTCTAGGTGAAACTCCTGGCAAAAGGGGGGTTGGGTACAGCATTGATGGTTTGAGGCAGATGTTGGGCGAGTACCTGGCCTTGCCACCATTTGCTCCCGTGGCTTTTGTCGGTTCGGCAAAAGTAATAAGCTCGCTTTTTACTTTCTTTCTCGTTGAGAAATTCGGGTTTATATCTGCTGCTTTCTTCTCAGAAGACCCTAACGATAGAGGTGCGGTAATCAACGGCAGGGAGGTTGAGCCTGTCGAGGCAATATCACCTGAGCTGGGTGCCATGGGGATAAAGGTAGCCGTTGTTGTAACCCACCCAAGCTGGGTTCAGCACAGTATCAACCTTCTTGCGCAAGCAGGCATCAAAGGCATCCTGGTTTTAACACCATCGGTTGTAATTGATGTTCCTGAAGGTGTATACGTTACACAGGTTAGGATACCTTGCGATTTGAAGTCGCTCTTCCATAGAGTAAATATGCTGGAGCAAAAAACGGAGGCCGAGATATAGTTCAGCAAGATACTATAGCTTGCAACTAGAAGTCGTTTTTAAACAGGGTTCGAGTCGAGCGAGAGTAAAATGCCCCTATGTCTCGCTTCCGTTTTTTGCGCAGTAAAACTAGTGTAAAAAACGTTTCTTAAGCAATCCTAAAAATCGGTAAACCCATTTTCTTTAATCCCAAAGACATTTAACTATCCCGTATCGGCCTGATATTGATAAGCACAGTTAGTTATCTACCGATACGATTCTACTCCCTTGACAGAATTCGGCGCAGGGTTTAATCTGTAATCGAACATATGTTCGGATTAGCAATCGGTAACGGAGGAGTCTGCTGTGCTTGATATTCATGAACCAATTGAGGTTTCTGCGGTCTTTACTAAAGGCCGCCTAAAGCCAATCTCGTTTGTCTGGAAACGCAGATATTACAAAATCGACAGTATAACAGGGGTTTATAAATATTTTGTAGGCGCCTCCAAGTGCTATGGCTATATAGTAAGGTCGGGCTCTGACCTGTATGAGATATCGCTAAACACTGGAGAGATGGTCTGGCAACTAGAGAAGATACATGACGGATTTGACTTCTACAGCCAGCGGAAGGTTTAGACGATAGGAGTTACCATGTCAAGAACAGTTATTCATATTGATATGGACGCATACTTTGCCTCTATTGAACAGCGCGACGTGCCGTTGTATCGCAAAAAACCACTTCTCGTGTGCCATACAGACGACCTTTCCTCTTATAGGGGTGTTGTGGCGGCGGCTTCTTACGAGGCAAGAGAGTTTGGTATCAGGGCAGGAACGTCTGTTCTTGAGGCAAAAATCAAGCTTCCGAATGCTATCTATGTTGCCGGCAATTATGAGAAATATCTTTATAACACGCGGCGGTTGGTTGAGATATGTGAAAGGTATTCCGACATTGTGGAAGTCTACTCCATAGACGAGGCTTTCCTGGACATGACATCAACAACACATCTTTTCGGTTCGGCCAGGGATGCTGCAGCGGCTCTACAAAAAGAAGTGCAGGAAAAGCTTAACCTTACCTGTTCAATTGGGGTTGGCCCGAACAAGCTGGTTGCAAAGATGGCATCCGAGTTTAACAAGCCGGGAGGTCTTTCAGTAGTAGACCGTAAGGACCTACCCGGCCTGTTGGCACCCCTTCCGATAGAAAGTATACCAGGGATAGGCAGGCGAATGAGCAAGCATCTTGATGCTATTGGGATCAAAACCATCGGGCATCTGGCAGAAGCGCGGCCTGAGGTGCTTAAAAAGAAGTTTGGTATCATCGGTGAGGTGCTTAGTCGGGCGGCCCGCGGTATAGACGATAGCCCAGTCATCTCAACGCGTGAGGGTGTAGATGTAAAGTCATTTGGCCAGAGCTTATCTTTGGGAAAAGGAAGTACAGATACTGACTATCTATACAATGTGCTTCTTGGCCTTTGCGATGGCGCAACAAGAAGAATGAGGAAGGCGGGGTATTTAGGAAGAACCGTTACTGTCTACATTATCATGGGCAGGCTTTTTAGCCTGAGCCGGCGTACCAGCTTGGGGGGATACACCGACCTTCCGGGTCGAGTCTTCGGCAGTGCCAGGCGTATCCTGTCATCTCTACTTGCGGAGAGGGCCGCTTTTGATATCTATCCCGTTACCAAAGTAGGTGTAAGCGTGGCTGATCTAACCAAAAAGGGTTTCGGGCAGCAAATATCGGTCTTTGATATTCTGGATAAGAAAGAGGCAGCTCTAACATCAACCGTTGACCGCTTGAAAAATAAATATGGCGAGAGGGCTGTTACCAGATGCTCTCTGCTTGGTCTTCGCAGTAAATATCTTGGGGCGCCGAGGGCGGAAATCGGGATTTTTTAAATGCCAAAGTCTTGGTGTAACGAAGTGCCAATGCCTGTGCTCTAGTGCTATGGTTTAGTGCTGAAGTTCGCCATTGCTCTCGTACTGCAGATAAGAAATACTAACTGGCAATTGATAACTGATAGCTTAAGTAGCTTTACTTAAATTTAGCGCGTTGGAAGATTGGTATATAAAGACCTGTTGCGATAGGTGATCAGCTTGATGTGTAGTAGAGCATGTTCCAACCGGAGAGGTCGGTTATATAGAGGCTTGCCCTGTTAAGGCTGTTGTTGGTGCTGCCAAACCCCCAGCGGATTACAAGTAGCCAGCAGTCTTGCTTATTAAAATTTGCTTTCTCCATATAAATGGGAAGGGCGGGTCTTTTTGTCTGGTTTAAAATGGCGGAGATCGGGCTTCGCATCAGCTCGCCGTTGATTCCTGCCTTATCGCTTATTCTATTGACCAGCAAGTCCATGGCTTGATTGTGCAGCTCCTTTACGTCGCCTACGGTAAAGAGACCATCTGTTTTCTTCTTTATGTTGATAAGCAGCTCATCAGCAGCTTTTGAGTCGTAGTTTTTCTGCAAGACAACGACTTCCGGCCAGGGGCCGATTTTTTTTGTCGAGGTTTGCGCTGTGTCTCTGCTTGCATTCGTGCGGCCTTCTACCCCCGCATCCGTGGGGGCTTCGGCTTTTTGCGCCTTATTGCTGCCATATTCTTCACTCAGCGCTGGGGTTTTTCCCGGCAGAGTATGTTGTCCGGTTGTGCCGTTTTCGGGTGTGTTTATATTAATCTGTGACAGTATGGACGCCAGCGCGATAGCAGCGACCACACCGGCTGCTACCAAGTACTGCAGACGAGGTAAAAACAGGCGACGCCCACGGACCCGCCCATCTTTTTCAGCGAGGGCGATTTCCCCTAGGGAGCGTGATACTTCGGCTGGCACTTCTAGCTCACCGAGGCTTTGAATCATCTTTATCGCACTCTTCATCCGCGCGAGGTTTTCTTTGCAGCCAGAGCACTCCTTAAGGTGAGCCTCCACCTGCTCTCTTTCTTCCGCCTCGAGTTCTTTGTCTATGTGTGCACTTAGCAGATCTCTTACATTCTTACAGTCCATAGCCATCCACCTATTTAGACGTTTATTCTCTCAAGCTGTTCCCATATGGCGCAAGTTTTTCGGCAAGTTTAAGTCGGGCGCGCGCCAAACGGGACTTTACCGTGCCGACCGGTGATTCGGTTATATCGGCTATCTCTTCGTAGCTGTAACCATTTAAGTCGTGAAGTATTACTACAATTCGCTGATCTTTTGGCAGCTCAAGGATCGCCTTTTGAACTATAGTCTCAATCTCTTTTTGCTCGTAGGCCTGGTGTGGCAGCATTCCCCCATCCAGAAGAGTTTCATCGGCCTCGACAGTTTCGGCCCGGTGAGATTCTTTGCGCAGCCAATCTTTACAATAGTTTATCGCCAGGCGGTAAAGCCACGTGGAAAAGGCAGAGTCACCGCGAAATCCTGGCAATTTTCGATGCAGGTGAAGAAATATCTCCTGCGTCAAATCTGCAGCATCTGAGCCATTACCCGACATCCGATAGGCTAGGTTATACACAAATCGCTCATATTGCTTGACCAGCTCGTTAAAGGCATGCCTTTCACCTGAAAGGTATCTTCTAATGGTATGCATGTCCGGGTCTAATCTGTTGTTTACCATAACGACTCTCTTTTGCCTGACTGCATAGCTTTACGTTGAAAGGATAGCACATATTTATACGGCCAAATAGCGCGACTTAATGGAACTAAGAGCGACAAATCGGCGTCTAAAGTTATGAAATATCTTTAAGGTATCACAAGGAGGAGTAATTATGGGAAAAAGGATTGTAAGACCGCTAGCTTTTGGACTGATAATCAGCTCGGCCGCTATTCTTTTTGGATATGCAGTCTTTATTGGGGTAGCTCCGGAGGGGAGAAAGGCAAACATACCTTTAGGGAGCATTAAACAGGGCTATTCAACGGGTAGGCCAGAAGGGTTCGCTGCGGGGAAGGTTAACTCATCAGGAAGCGCCGTAGATTTTCAGTCGATGTCCCGCAATGCGAAAGTAGCTGATGTAGGTGCTCCTGAGGTGCTCCAAAAGCTCAATATACCATCAGCTGATGGCAGAGTAGTAAAGAATGCTAATCTAGAGCTTCAAGTTAAGAAGGGTGAATTTGATAGTAGCTTTGAGCGGGCACTTTCCATTATTAGAAGCGCCGGCGGATATGCCAGCCAATCAAAAAGTCAGGCGATCGGGGATAGAATTACAAGCGGGGAGATTATTATGCGCATTCCCGCGGAAGAGTTCGACTCGGTTCTCGCCAGCCTTAAAAAAATTGGCAAGGTAAAGACGATTAACATAACAGGTGAAGATGTCTCTGAGGAGTATGTAGACCTGGAGAGCCGGCTTAGAAACTGGAGGGCGCAAGAATCCGTATTGCTTGGTCTTATGGGAAAGGCCAAGTCGGTTTCCGAAAGCATAATGATTCAGAACAGTCTCTCACGGGTACAGTTGGAGATAGAGAGAATAAACGGACGCTTAAACTTCTTAAAAAACCGGGTTAGCTTTGCCACCATAAGGCTATATATAGCCGAGCCGCAGGCAATAGTGAAACCTGATAAGTGGGGCTTCAAAACCGCGCTGGAAAATGCACTGCGGGCAAGCACAATGGTCTTAGGTGCATTTATTATACTCACGGGATACTTGCTTCCCTTGGCAGCTCTCGCTGCTATCGGCTATGCGATATATCGACTGATCAACTTGCGGCGTGTGGCCCATAGTTCGTAGCTTGCAAAAAGCTTGATTCTAGCCAAAAAGTGCCAACATGCGGAGGTGTCAAAGTTGAGTAAACAAAAGGCATTGGTAAAGATATTGGCACTTTGGCATATCAAGACTTCGGCACTTTACCTACAGGCGGGCAATTATCTCATCGCCCAGCTTCTTGATTTCCCAGCGGATGCGCCCAAGCGTTGTCCACTGCGAAGCAACAATGACCAGCGCGACATCCGGGTTGAGAGATGATACCGCTACCGGTCCGTGCTCGAATTCAAGAAGGGCTGTTTTAAGTCCGCCCTGATTTAATTCGTATCCGATTCTATCGAGCACGCTAAAACTAGTTGCAATAATGGCGCTTACCATCTCCGCATCAAGCTCGGTGCTGGATACATGGTCGATTGTAAAACCGTCTCGCGTGACAAGGACAGCAGCTATAACTCCATCGATATCTATAAAACGATGCAGCAGTTGCTGAAGGGTAACCATGTCAAGTGGGTCTTCATCGTTAAGAAGGCTTTCTACCTCTTCTTGTGTTACAAGATCGCTGGCAGTATTATCTACTGGCTCAGCCGTAATGATTTTTTCTGCTACCTCTTCTATTATCGCGCTTTCTTCTGCTATCTCCTGTGCCGCGATGGCCTCGCTGCTGCTTGCCTCTTTGCCATCGGCATTTTGGGGCGCATTTGCATTCTTGATTCTTTCGGCCAGTGCTTCAACGATATTTTTCCTTATTTCGGCCTCGTTCGGTTGTTTTGGCCTGCCTCTTTCGGCATCTTTTTTCTTTTTTTTCTTATCGTCCGGGGACTCATCCGGCTCGTTACCTTTTAAGAATACGGATATTAGCTCAGCAAAATCTCGCTCATCCAAGGCGAACCTCCTCTGGGACGGGTATTCCGGTACACTTAGTATGTCATTAGTTTACAGGCAATCTATTTAGTTGCCAAGTCCTACCAGACATTACATGAATGCCAATGACTTGATTGCTGTAATAGTATTAAATGACGGTAGATAGATTGTCTACTATGTGATTTGGCGTTGGTTAGTCTTTGGGCACTATCAGCAGTGATTAATTCTCTCTAAGTATCTCGTGGAGTTGTTTGAGAAGGTTGCTGTCTTCGGCACCTAAAGCAAAAATTGCGGCTATCGTACAGCTGATATCGGCCTTAGGTTCATAGGAGTAGACAGCGATGGGGTCGTTATCGGAAAGATTCTTTAGAATCCCGTTACGTGCCAGCTCATCGGCCTCTTTTTCTACCTGCCCTTGCCTTCGGCCGATTATGTTGGCAAGGCCTTTTACAGTATGTAAAGAGAAGGGATTCGCCTGATAGAAATTAACTAAATCCCATTTAATGGGCGAATCAAGAATGTCTAAAACAAGCGATTTTGTTTTGTTGTCCAGAGCTTTTAGTATTCTTGCTATTTTTCTGTTTATCGTCTTACTCACCAGAATTGTCGTTGTCGTATTCATGTTTGCTGGCTAACTCCTGGAAGAACTTGTATTGCCTGATCAAACCAATTAGGACCAGGATCAAGAATAATAGCTCAGCAAGAATATGAATATTCTTAAGCACAAGTATTATAGGCTCCCATACCTTCATGCTGAAACCGGCTTTACCACCAGCCAGGTTTAAGTCAAGAGCAAGTGATAATACTGGTTGGCTAACTTTATACCTTAACAGAAAGTTATGTACGATTAGGATAGTAAAAGATATCGCATACACCGGCACGCTTGGAAGTATCCAGCGCCAGCTCTCTGCCAGATCACCCTCTAAGATAAGCCAGGTTTTGCGTGCGATTAGGGCGGCTACAAGTCCAATGACTGTAACTATAATGGCAATTAAATCAACCGATGTCACTTAGGCACCTCGCCGTCTAGAGAGGCCTTTTAGTAGCTGATACTGCCGCAGAAGGCCGAAGAAGGCAAGTATAACAAAGACGAAATGGGCGGTAATCCCAAGGAACTGCGTGCTTATGCCAGCGAGGGATGTTACATCAAGCTCATAAAGAAGCATAAATAGCATTGCCAATGCAAGTACCTGGAAAGCGATGAAAGAATATGTCCAGCTTAAGGCTAAGTTGCCAGCGACTTTTCTAAGTATACCGTATGATATAAATGCTGCCAGGCACGCCAATAACAAGTCGATTAGTTCTATAAAAGCTACGAAGCCCATCGAAGCTACCTTTTCTTGCGAATTAGTCCCTCTTCAAGAAGAGTCTTACCGCTGACCAGGCGTGATGGGAATCCGGTTAGAATTCCCTGTTGTCCTGCGAACTTGGTATCGATCTTTATACCTTTATCTGTAATTTTATATCTTCTAATATCTTTGGCATGTTTGCTGCCTCTGGCTTTAAGAATCGTAAGGGCGGTCTCAAGCTCACTCTCGATCTCAACATATCTTAAGAAGATTATATTATCAACGACAAAGCCAAGGCTTGCTTCAAGCACACCGTCGTGACCAAAAAACAGGGGAACCTCACTGGTTAATATGGTGGTTAGCCCTAGCCTCTTGAATCCATTTATCAAGCTGTTAAATATCTGCCTTAATTCCTGGGGGTTGTTATCAAGCTGCTCCATTAAGGTCACGGAATCGATCACAATTCTTTTCGCGTCAATCTCCGCGACCAGGCGATCGATAAAGCCGTTTTCTTTCTCGAGCTCGCCCTTAAGGACAGCCGGGGACGTGAAAATAACCTTAATCTTGCCCTGATCTGCAAGTTTTTTAAGGTCCCAGCCCATGTTTAGCGCATCCCGGTAGATAATCTCTGGAAATTCCTCAAATGTGATATAGATTCCCGATTCATCATAGTGAGCGGCTCCATTATGGATAAATTGTATCCCAAAGGTAGTCTTCCCTGTTCCAGGTGGACCCGCTATTACAGTTGAGCTTCTCTCATAGAGGCCACCATCAAGCAGTTCATCTAATCCGGGTACGCCGCTTAGTATTTTTTTCACTGTATGCCTCCATTATTAATTACTACATACTTGATCGCGCAATCTGCCCAGGTACACCGAACTGTTGCGCAGAGGCAAAAGCTCCGCAAAAATGTGCCGGCAGCAGGTGAAACAATTCGCTAATCTATAGACTAGGATAACATATAAGTAACTTCATCTCTACTTTTACTCTATAAATTTATCAAGAACTAGAGTAATTCAATATCTTGTAACCTCTTATACAAAGCCTCTCCTAGCCTGCATAGATGCTATGCTGAATATTTAGCATGTCGTGCGATCACTAATCCTTGCATCAACTAATGGTATTTATAAGTTAGCGTTTGCGGTATAAAGTTAGTTTGCCGATGGTCGATAATATAATAAGAACCATATAATAAAACTTGACAATACCACGCTTAGATTTTATACTTAGATTAAACTGAAGCGTAAGGAGTGTTGAATAATGGCTAAAGCTCTGGGGATTGACCTAGGAACAACCAACTCATGTATGGCCATTCTCGAAGTTGGCGAGCCGAAAGTTATCGCCAATGCCGAGGGTGGCAGGGTTACTCCATCGGTTGTGGCTTTTTCTAAGACCGGTGAGGTGCTCATTGGGGAGGTAGCAAAGCGACAGGCGATCACCAACCCGGATCGCACTATTAAATCAGTTAAGCGCCATATGGGTAGCGACTGGAAGATCAACATCGACAGCAAGGATTATACGCCGCAGCAGATTTCGGCCTTTATCCTGCAGAAGCTAAAAAGAGATGCCGAGGCATATCTCGGTGAGAAGATCACACAGGCTGTAATTACGGTTCCGGCCTATTTTGAGGATGCCCAGCGTCAGGCAACAAAAGATGCAGGAACAATTGCTGGCCTTGAGGTTTTGCGAATAATCAACGAACCTACTGCGGCAGCACTTGCCTACGGCTTAGATAAAGAGCACGACCAGACTATTCTGGTTTTTGACTTAGGTGGAGGAACGTTTGATGTCTCTATCCTGGATATCGGAGACGGCGTTTTTGAGGTACGTGCAACTGCAGGCGACAACCACCTAGGCGGCGATGATTGGGACCAGAAGATAATCGATTGGATGGCTGACGACTTTAAGGCTAAAAACGGGATTGACCTTAGAGCAGATAAGATGGCTATGCAGCGCTTAAAAGAGGCGGCAGAGAAAGCCAAGATGGAGCTTTCAACGACGCTTACGACCAACATCAATCTGCCGTTTATCACGGCCGATGCAGATGGTCCAAAACATCTTGACATGACGCTTACCCGTTCGGAGTTTGAAAGGATGACTGCAGATCTATTAGAGAGATGCAGCAAGCCGGTTGAGCAGGCGATGAAGGATGCCGGCGTTTCGTCATCTGATATCGACCATGTCATCTTGGTTGGTGGTTCAACTAGGATGCCTGCGGTGCAAGAGATGGTCAAGAAGATCACCGGTAAAGAGCCGCACAAGGGAGTCAACCCGGATGAAGTAGTTGCTGTTGGTGCCGCAATCCAAGCCGGTGTCTTGATGGGAGAGGTAAAAGACATACTGCTTCTTGATGTTACACCGCTCTCGCTTGGTATTGAGACGCTTGGCGGCGTCTTCACCAAGATGATCGAGAGGAATACGACAATTCCAACCAAGAGAAGCGAGATCTTTACCACTGCTGCAGATGGGCAGACATCGGTTGAAATCCACGTATTGCAGGGCGAGCGTGAGATGGCGGCATACAACAAGACCCTGGGCCGCTTCCATCTAGTTGATATCCCGCCGGCACCGAGGGGTGTACCTCAGATCGAGGTAACTTTCGATATTGACGCCAACGGTATTGTAAACGTATCGGCAAAAGATATGGGCACCGGCAAGGAACAGAAAATTACGGTAACCGGCGCGACTGCGCTTAGCAAAGAAGAAATAGACCGGATGATAAAAGAGTCTGAGTCTCACGCGGAGGAGGATCGCAAACGCCGTGAGGAGGCAGAGGTCCGAAACAATGCGGACAACCTAGCGTATACGACTGAGCGCACGTTAAAAGATGTTGGAGATAAGCTTCCTGCGGCTGATAAAGAAGCGATCGAAAAAGCTATCGCCGAGGTCAAGGACGCGCTTAAAGGCTCTGATATTGAGAGAATCAAGAAGGCGCATGAGGAACTATTGCAGCAATCCTATAAGATCGGCCAGGCTGTCTACTCGCAGCAGCAGGCAACCGCATCAGACGGCGGCGCAGAACCTTCGGCAAACGGCCAGGGCGAGAATGTAGTTGATGCTGATTATGAGGTTGTAAGCGAAGAGGAATCTAAAAACTAGAGACTGAAGGTCAAAAACTGGAAACAAGAGGTCAGATTGAGGCTCTAGAGGGAATAAGGTGTTATTGTGAAGGGCCTTAGATCTGTAGAAATCTTAATCTGGTCTCTGAGAGGTGCTTTAGCACCAGTCTGAATTTTACTAATGAAACCGGGAAGAGTGGCGTATCTTAAGGAGGGATTAAAATGGCAGTTCTGAGATGGGATCCATGGCGTGATTTGTTGAGCATGCAGAATGAATTAAGCCGGATGTTTGAGCGAGCCTTTGGCACAGCAGATCGAGCTTCTCGTTCGACTGCCTGGATACCGGCAATTGATATGTTTGAAAAAGAAGGTGCAATTGTAGTTCGCGCCGAGCTTCCGGGTATTAGGCCGGAGGACGTTGATATCTCAATAATCGAGGACAGGCTATCAATCCGTGGCGAGCGAAAGATTCAAGAAGAGGTAAAAGAAGAAAACTACTACCGTATGGAACAGCGCTACGGAACTTTTGAGAGAATCATGCAGCTGCCCGCAAAGGTCAACGCCGAGGATGTCAAGGCAGTGTTTGCCAATGGAATACTCGAGGTTACCTTGCCGCGGGCTGAAGAAGAAAAACCGAAGCAGATAAAGGTTCGTGTTGAAAAAGAGTCGTAAGTTAGCAGTAACGCCACTTCTTCCCGTAATTTTGAGGTGATTTCGTTGCCAAAAGATAAGATTAAAAGCGACATAAAAGATGACAATAACATAATAGATAGTGAAGCGCCCCAGGCAGATGCGCCGGCAGACGCAGGCGAGCCGGCAGTTACAAGTGACGCAAATGATGCCCATGAGAAGGCTGCGGCGGAAGAGGATTTTGAGAAGCTCTACTATGAGCTAAAGGAGAAGTTCGACAAAAAGGAAGCTGAAGCAGCTGAGTACCTTGATATGTTGAAACGCACGCAGGCGGAGATGGATAACTTCCGCAAGCGGATGATGAAAGAACAGGAGCAAATAACGCAATTTGCGTCCCAAGTTGTGCTGCTTGAGCTCCTGCCGGTAATCGACAACCTGGAGCGCGCGCTGAATACGGCCGATACTGAGGCTGGCGGCGGAAAACTTCGCGAGGGTGTGGAGCTTATCTACTCGCAGCTTAAGGGGATATTAGAAAAGGAGTGTGTCGAGGTAATCGATCCTGTGGGCGAAGAATTTGATCCCCTCTTACATGAAGCCGTTATGCAGGTTGAGGCTGATGGGTTCAAGGAAAACACCGTGGTTGAGGTAATGCAGAAGGGATACAGCCTAAAAGGCAGGCTTCTGCGTCCGGCGATGGTAACAGTTGCTAAATAGGTTTGGAAATTTTAATTTGTGAACTTTGGTTGTCGAATTAATAATTCCTCCCCTTGAGGGAAGGCCAGGTGAGATAATCCATCGTTACCTACCCTTGCTCTGGATTTGTTAACGATGGACCGGGAGTGAGACCCAGAGGTCTCAGGTGATAGATATGAACGCGAGCAGGACGTATAAGGACTATTATGCGATACTTGGGATTAGCAAAAATGCAAGCCAAAAAGAGATAAAAGATGCGTACCGGAAATTGGCACGCAAATACCATCCTGATGCAAATAATTCGAATAAAGAGACCGAGGAGAAGTTTAAAGAGATAAATGAGGCCTATGAGGTCTTAAAAGACCCGGAGAAGCGCAAACAATATGACGCTATGGGTAGCTACTTTAGCGGGAAAGGCTTCGGTGGGTTTAATCCGCAGGATTTTGCCGGATTTGATGGTGCCGGCTTCTCCAATTTCAAAGGAGGTTTCTCTTTTAACGGCCTTGGAGACTTGTTCGACATTTTTAACTTCGATATAAATGGACGGGCTGCCGGTACCCGTGCTTTTAAGGGTGAAGACATAATCTATAATATACACCTTACTTTTGATGAAGCGCTTAAGGGAAAAACTGTGCAGTTTGTTGTCAACCGGGGCGGGTCTCAGGCAACTGAGACGGTAAAGATACCGCCTGGTGTGGCAGATGGCAGTAAGCTCAAGTTTAAAGGAAAGGGAGGCGCCGGCAAAAATGGCGGTCCTGCAGGTGACCTCTATGTTGTGACTAAAGTAGCTGCACATCCGTTCTTTAAGCAAAAAGGAAGCGATATATTGCTAGATGTTCCTGTGACCTTTACCGAAGCTGCGCTTGGGGCAAGCATCGAAATTCCAACGATTGACGGAAGCGTTGCGCTAAAAATACCGGCAGGCACACATGATGGGCAAACGTTCAGGCTGCGCGGAAAGGGCGCTCCGAAGCTTAAAGGGGCCGGCCGGGGTGATATGCTAGCTACTGTTCGTATAGAGGTGCCCAAGGATATTACGCCTGAGCAAAAGGAACTTTTGCTAAAATTTGCAAGTAGCAGAAAAGACGATCCAAGGCGTATTTTTAAAAGATAGAAATTAATTGAAAGATTGATTTTTGTCGGGCAATAGGTCCGGTTTTGGAGTGAGAAGATATGTATGATGAGCCAGTCTATATGATAAGCGTTGCAGCAAAGCTTGCGGGGATGCATCCCCAGACGCTCAGGATCTATGAGCGCAAGAAGCTCATCAAACCGAATCGCACAAAAGGGAGCACCCGTCTTTATTCCCAGCGCGATGTTGACCGCCTTAAGTTAATACAGATGCTCACCCAGGAATTGGGAATAAACCTTGCAGGCGTTTGCAAGATATTTGAGCTTCAGGATGAAATAGAGCAGTTACAAAGCATTATGGCAGAGCTTGAAAAGAGGGTGTCGATCCTGCAAGAAAGCTTAGATAAAGAGCTGGAGAAAGTGCAAAGAAATGCCCTTGTTCCAATATCTCGCGGTCGCATAGTCTTACGTAAACCAAAGCATTAAAAAGGTTTACAATTTGGCAAGCATCTTACTTCAAAGTAATCCTTTGAACTATTAAATGTGGCGCAGCCCTAAATGGCTGTTAACAGGCAGGGCTAAAGCCCTGCACTACTAGCGCAGAGCTAACATATAGGTGATAAACATGAGGCTAGATAAATTTACTATAAAGTCGCAAGAGGCTTTAGGTGAAGCACAAAGGATAGCCGAAGGACTTGGCCACCAGCAGGTAGAGCCGGAGCACCTCGCCTTAGCACTTATTGGTCAGAAGGACGGGGTGGTAATACCAATACTGCAAAAGCTTGCAGTAGAGCCTAATGCAGTCAAAGCGCAAATTGAGACCGAGCTTGCACGCAGGCCTAAGGTCTCCGGTACGGCTGCGGCATCCTATATAGCTGCAGAACTTAAGAAAGTTTTAGATGATGCTTTTGTGGAGGCGGAGAAGCTAAAGGATGAGTACGTCAGCACGGAGCATTTGCTTATTGCGCTGGTCGGGAACGAAAATGGTGTGGCAAGGGTACTAAAATCCTTTGGTGCAACAAAAGAGGCCATATTAAAGGTTTTAGTTGATGTGCGCGGATCACAAAGAGTAACGGATCAAAATCCAGAGGAGAAATACCAGGCACTTGAAAAATACAGCCGCGATCTCACAAGGCTTGCCCGCATTGGAAAGCTTGATCCGGTAATCGGACGTGACGATGAAATTCGCCGGGTTATCCAGGTGCTCTCGAGAAGGACTAAAAATAACCCGGTTTTAATCGGTGACCCAGGAGTCGGCAAAACTGCAATCGCCGAAGGATTGGCGCAAAGAATTATATCTGGTGATATACCCGAAGGGCTAAAGGATAAGCGTGTTGTGGCGCTTGACCTTGGTGCGCTTATTGCCGGAGCAAAGTACCGCGGCGAGTTTGAGGATCGCTTGAAGGCCGTCCTAAAGGAAGTCACATCGGCTGAGGGTGAGATAATCCTTTTTATCGACGAACTTCACACGTTGGTAGGAGCGGGTGCGGCCGAAGGTGCTGTTGATGCAGCAAACCTGCTAAAGCCGGCTTTAGCTCGGGGTGAGCTTCGTGCGATCGGCGCAACAACAATTGATGAATATCGAAAGTATATCGAAAAGGATGCGGCGCTTGAGAGAAGGTTTCAGCCAATTCTTGTTGGTGAGCCCTCTGTTGAAGATACAATTGCAATCCTTAGGGGGCTCAAAGAGCGCTACGAGGTACATCACGGTGTTCGCATAACCGATTCTGCGCTTGTCTCGGCAGCGGTATTATCTAACCGTTATATAACCGATAGGTTCTTACCTGACAAGGCGATTGATCTAATTGACGAGGCGGCAAGTCGCCTGCGTATCGAAATAGACTCAGTACCAACCGAAATAGACGAAGTCGAGCGCAGGATAAAGCAGCTTGAGATTGAACGGCAGGCATTTAAACATGATACCAGCAAGGCGGCTCTCGAGAGGCTTGCCAACATAGAAAAAGAGCTTGCCAATCTCAAAGAGAAAGTTTTCAACATGAGAGCCCATTGGGATAACGAGAAGCGCGTGATTCAGGATATAAGGTCTCTAAAAGAGAAAATCGAGAAAGCCAAGACCGACGCCCTGGCCGCAGAGAGGACAGGCGATCTCGCTCTGGCGGCAAAACTTCGCTACGGGGATATCCTCGCCTTCGAAAAAGAGCTTGACGAAAAAAACAAGCAGCTTGTGGAGCTCCAAAAAGAGCAGAAGATGTTGAAAGAAGAAGTTGACGAAGAAGATATCGCAGAAGTCGTTTCAAAATGGACTGGTGTTCCGGTATCCCGCCTTATGGAGGGCGAGATCGAGAAGCTCGTCCACATGGAGGAGCGGCTGCATATGAGGGTCATCGGGCAGGACAGCGCGGTCTCGGCTGTTTCAAATGCGATAAGACGCGCGCGCGCCGGCCTGCAAGACCCTAACCGGCCGTTAGGCTCGTTTATCTTCCTCGGGCCGACCGGTGTGGGTAAAACGGAGCTTGCAAGGGCACTAGCCGAGTTTTTATTCGATGATGAGCGGGCGATGATTAGAATCGATATGTCCGAGTACATGGAAAAGCACGCCGTATCAAGGCTAATTGGGGCACCCCCGGGCTATGTCGGCTATGAAGAAGGAGGCCAGCTTACCGAAGCGGTCAGAAGAAGGCCTTATGCCGTGGTGCTTCTTGATGAGATAGAAAAAGCGCATGCAGATGCCTTTAACGTGCTTTTGCAGATTTTGGATGACGGGCGGCTAACTGATGGGAAAGGACGTACTGTAGATTTTAAAAACACGATTGTTATCATGACATCAAACTTAGGGTCGCAGTTCATTCAGGAGGTTATCGACCCGGAAGAACTAAAAGCAAAAATCGATGAAGTTATGAAACTTCACTTCAGGCCTGAGTTCTTGAATCGGGTTGACGAGGTTGTGATTTTTAACCGCCTGTCTATGGAGGATATTGAAAAGATCATCGATATACAAATCAGTTACTTGAAGAAGCGGGTTGCCGAGCACGGCATAACCCTTGAGTTAACCGGGGCAGCAAAAGAAGTGCTTGCACTTGAGGGCTATGACCCGGTCTATGGAGCCCGCCCCTTGAAGCGAGTCATACAAAGGAAGATCCAAGATGCCCTCGCCTTAAAGATACTTCAGGGCGAGATAAAAGACGGCGATAGCATAACTATTGATGCCGAGTCAGGCAACATAACATTTAACGCAAAAGTTACCGTCTAAGGATAACTTAAAATATGTCAAATTTATAAATAAAAGGCAGGTTTCGGCCTGCCTTTTACATTTTTATAAAAACTGCTTCCATACTAGATGGCATTATTAACCAATCCAGGAAAAGTAAACGCAAACCTCCTGCAATTAAATTAAGGCAGGTTTGCTAGCAAACCAACAAGGTTAATTTGAAAAGAAGATTTTACCGCTATATGCTACTTGCGTGCGGGTAAAACATTAAAATGCTTGCATGTTAAGATTAGCTTTTCCTCCTGGTAGTTAAGCTACCATCTAAAGGCAGAAAACAAGCCGTTACATCACCCAGGTAATTAATACCATATACCATTAAATGGTATATGGTATTAATTACCTGGCATATTAGAAAAACTACAAAGTGCTATAAAGCACAGCAATACCGCAAGCGCCGCATTGCGCAAAGCCCTGCCTTCTTATCCTATTATGCGTGCTACAGATTATGCATCTAGCACACTATACTTATATCTAGCAGCAGTATTATAGTAAAGGCATAAAAAAACGCATTTCTTCAACAGCCTCCAGAATTAACCGCCTATCTTGGCACAAATTTAAAAGCGCCCTGTCGCTTAAACTTACACTCTTAAAATTGCAGCTGGAGCTTAGGCTGTGTAACAACCTAAATCTTTTAAAATAGCCGGTAGAGGAGCTATCTTAAGCCTTGCTTAAAACCTGCTTAGGCCATGCCTCTAGAGACCTGATAGGCACAGAAAGCATCTCTGCAGCCTATGTCAACCTAAAAAAGAAGATGGTTTACCAGGAAGTATCCGCACAAAACGGCCAAGCTTTAATGAAAGAAGTGCATATTTCCCTTGACGCGGCAGTATATTTAACAACAAAAATAATGACTAACAGAATATACCAGAGCTACCTGACCAGAGGAGAAACATATGTTCTATTAGTTTTCCACAGGCTGGCATGCTAATATAACTACAATGGGGCTGGGATAATAGGTCCCTTAATTGTTTGAATTTACCATCCTAGATAGGCGATTAAGACAGATTGCCAAGTTAAGCAAATTATTATTGCTGCACAGAGAAGGTATGACATCATAATCAAAATGCCATAAAATGCCAGTTTACAAATCTGCGAAATCCTGCATTCCCCAAAATGTGGCTTCATGATATCAAAACTACATGGTATCGATAGGTAATCGTTTGACTGGGGTACCATAGGTTACCAGATATACCATAAGTTGGCAGTTATGCAAATTAAGTAGTATAGCAAATATATAGCCGAGCAATACTAGGCAGATGTATACACCAAATATAAATATATCCTTGCCAAGCCCGTTGCAACTCAATGGGAAAAACCAAACAATAAAGTAGCGATTGGGAGTAAGGGTCAGGCTTCATCGGACATACGAGATAAGACCAATAGCAATAAGGGGCTATCCGCTGCGACTTAAAAATCTGTTTTAAAAAGCAACCACTATAAGGGTAGCAAAGAGGCAATGCGCTTGGTCTTCTTTGAAGTTGAGTGCAAGAGCAGAAAAAAAGGAAAAGAAATAACCAAGCAGAAAATTTATTTTCTATTCGTAAGTTTGTATCGAAGAGTATAGTTATTGCGTAAAGATAGCATTGTTAGGCGTATATGCCCAGGTAATGGACCTAATATGCTATTATATGCTATATAATAGAGCATATGTTTTCTCGGTTGCGCTAACCAGCATAGCAGATAAACAAGTTTCCAAACAACCGGCTGTATATTTAAAAAGGGATTATAAAATATCAGATCGCTTTAGCGTAAAGGGCGCTAGATACCGGCATCACTATTTCGCTTAAGGAATCTCTATAATTGGAAGTTTTAAAGATGGGCTATGATTAAAATCCGACCCGTGTTCTCATACACGAAAGCAACGCTCGGGTCTCAAATAAACACAAAACAGTTGCATAAATTCAGATACAGGCTTTGCCGGTGGCAGAAAGTGGTGTTTAGAATAGGATGTTTTAAGCATCCTGCGTGAGCTGTTTTGACAGCCCATGAAGAATTAATTGTTAACTCGTAAGGCTATATAGGTATACAATTAAAACCCCGCATATGGCGGCATTTTAAGAAGCAGGATTTAAACATTGGCGAAGGTCATGATGTGGCCGGTAGCCGCAAGATTTATGCGAACGGAAACAATGCCGGCAACACTATATACACATACCACTAGTGTATGGTATGGCACGTCTAATATTGACGCTGCAGAGAGTATTTTTGCGCCGGATTAAGCAGGAAGATATTGCCTGAAAATGCCTATTTATACCATCGCTGGAGCTTTGCAATATTATGCCTGGAAATGGTAATAAATCCCTGGTTAAGGCAGAAATTTGAAAGTAATATGTCAAATTTTGACATTTACTTTATAGCGTGTTATCTTTATATTAGTTAATTAGCGGTAAGTTACCATCTAGAGTGCAAGCCCCTGCTGTGGACAAAAACAATCCTAGTGATTGTTGGTCATGGCAAGCACAGCGGGGGCTTTGCAATTTATGGTAATCTAGCCCTAAAAAAGCCTGCCCTTTACCGATTGAGATTTGGTATCAAACATAGCTTTTGGCCGCTTTAACCGATTACTTTGAAGCGGGCACCGGTTTGCCTTATCTCTACTGAGCCTTAACTGTGGGCAGATACAAGAAGGATGCTTTTGGCGCCAAAAATGCTTTAGCTTTAACCAAAAAGTAAACCTATTAAAGATGATAGGTTTACAATCAAGGTATTAAGATGGCATAAATCAACCGTTAATTTATCCGCATATGCCGGTAAACTTATCGCAGTAAGTTTACTGCATCTTCGCAACTATAATAAGGCGAGTTTTTGCGCTGAAACGTGGGTTGCAAGTGGTAAGAGTTAGGGTTCTGTCCGGCGTTGGATCAGTCACGCTTATCTCGGTTGGTTTTACTACTTTTTGCTCGACTACCCGATAAGTAAATTTATCCGTCAGAGCGTATATGTAGATAGGGTCGCCTATCGTAAGTTTATCTAAGTCAAAAAATGGGCGGCTGTAAGTCACCCTGTGTCCGGAGATTACGACATTTCCTATCTCGCCAGGATAAGCGGTTCCCTCCATGTGCCCGGGTCCTTTCGCAAGGACATCCGCCGACACACCTTCCAAAACTATGGCATCGAGGTTTATCTTAGGGATAACTAGCCTTGCGAAAGGTTTGCCGTAGACAACTTGGGAGCGCAGCCTTTCATTTATTGCCGCAAGCGTTGTGGTTGTGCTGCGCTGTATGGACGTCATAGTTGGGGGCGGTTTTTTCGCTATAGACTTACTCCAATCATCCCTTAACCGCTTTTGGGTTAAGCCCGCATAAATATCGGTATAGGCGGCTTGAACAAGTATGAAGACCGCGATACCCGTAAGGGCTAGACCGGCTAATTTAAGTATACGGTTGAGAGTCATTCTGCCCATGGCCTCTTTCTTTTATAGTTAGGCTATTTTATCAGCATGCTATAGGATATCTTCCATGATTGAGCGCAGAGTAAACAGTAGATTTTTCCGCTCTGTTTTTATCCGACAAAGCGGCTTCAAAAAGATGTTTAGAAAAACTGCACGCGGGTATGTTTTTGACAGAAATTACCCTATAGGCGATTGCTTGAACTAGTGTTATGCTTAACATCAAGCTAGTTGTTTTTCGAGTGCTGGCCGGTTAGACTTTCGCAGTCAAGATTTACATGGGGGTGCGGGTACACGTTGAGTGCAACAGTAGGGATTCCCCAGGCACTGCTTTATTACAAGTATTATCCTTTATGGGAAGGTTTTTTAAAGGGACTTGGTGCAGAAGTGGTTACCTCTAATGTAACCACTAAAAGGGTTGTAAATGCGGGAACTGCCGTGGCGGAAAACGAACTGTGTCTTCCGGTAAAGATATTCTTTGGGCACCTGATCGAGCTCAAAGACAAAGTCGATGCATTATTTGTTCCCAGAGTTATAAGCGTTGAGAAAGACACTTATACATGTCCCAAATTTTTGGGCCTGCCTGACCTCGCGAGGGCGGTTGATGTTAAACTTCCCAAGATACTCGATCCCTATTTCAACATTAGACTTGGGCGCAGGCGCTATTATGAGGCTATATTTGATTTCGGAAAGCTTTTCACCAGCAGCAAATATAAGATTTGGCGGGCATGGCAATCTGGTGTTAGAGCTCAGAGGCTCTACCAAAAGAAGCTTCTATCCGGTTTATCGCCACTTGATATATTATCCGGTATCGAGGATGCTCCCTCCAAGGGCAACATAAAAATTGGGGTTGCAGGACACCCGTATAACGTTCATGACCCGTATATCAACCTCAACTTGATCAAGAAGTTAAAGAGCTGGGGAGCCCAGGTTTTCACCGAGGAGATGATACCCCACAAGGTTCTTGATCGCGAAGCCGGCAAACTACCCAAGAGGCTTTTTTGGTCGTATGAGAAAGAGGTAGTTGGTGCGGCGTTTCACTGGATGCAGACAAAATCGGTTGATGGCATAATATATATACTCTCTTTTGCCTGTGGGCAGGATTCTCTTATCCAGGTTCTTCTTGAGACTAAAGCCAAAAAGCAAAGCGACGTACCGCTTATGTCGCTCGTTATTGATGAGCACAGCGGCGAGGCGGGTCTTGTCACCCGCGTTGAGGCTTTTATCGATATGCTAAGGTGGAGGTCGATATCGTGAGAGTAACGACTCCCCATATGGGTAAGCTTGATCGGATATTTTTAGATCTCTTTGCCCGCACGGGCATCGAATATATTGCCCCACCGAAAACAAGCGCCCGCACGCTTCAGCTTGGCGTGCGCTACTCTCCTGAGTTTGCCTGTCTTCCTCTTAAGGTAACTATAGGGAACTTTATTGAGGCGCTGGAATCGGGTGCGGACACGCTGTTGATGGCTGGGGGAGTGGGCCCATGCCGCTTCGGCTACTACGCCGAGATACAAAAGTGCGTCTTGGAAGAGGCGGGATATAAATTTAATATGATTGTGCTTGAACCTCCGGCTGCCGGTTGGAAGCTGTTTATAGATACGGTTAAGATTCTCGCGCCGGGCAAGTCAATATACCAGATATGGCAAATCATAAAGGTGAGTTTCCGCAAGGCCAGGATCATGGACGAGCTTGAAAAGTACGTTTTAAAATACCGTGCTTACGAGGTCAATCGGGGCGATACCACCAAAGCCTACAAAAAGGCGCTGGATATAATACAGCCCGCGATGACAAATGAAGAAATAACGCAGGCTGCAGAAGAGGCGTTTTTAATCCTTGAATCGGTTGAGAAAGATATGGACAGACCGGTTCTTAAGGTTGGCATAGTAGGTGAATTCTTTGTTCTTCTTGAGCCGTTTACCAACTTCGATATCGAAGAGTATTTGGGCAATATGGGGGTTTCGCTTGAACGGTCGGTTTACTTAACCGACTGGATAAGCCCATCGTCAAAGAACCCGGTTATGGGGATTAGCGACAGTGAGATCGCCAAAGCGGCAAAGCCGTATCTAAACCATTTTGTGGGTGGAGAAGGATTGCCAAGCGTTGGCCACACAATAATCTACGCAAAAGAGGGGCTGGATGGCGTAATCCAGCTTTTCCCGTTTACTTGTATGCCCGACACTATTGCAAAGTCGATCCTGCCTCAGGTAAGTCGTGACTTCGACATTCCGATTATATCATTTGTGATTGATGAGCAAACAGGGCGTGCTGGAATTATAACACGTCTTGAGGCATTTATCGATCTTCTGGCAAGTAGGAAGAAACATAAAGACAGGCTCCAGGCTCTAGGCCATGGAGCTCATAGACGGGAGCTAGCCAGAAGCGGCGCAGCACTGTAGCCGCGCCAGATAAAGATCTCGCACAAAATCTTTTTGGTGAGCTGTGAGTTGTAAGTAAGTTTGGAAGGAGATTTTACGCATGAAGGGCTTTTTGGGAGTCGATGTCGGTTCTGTCAGCACCAACTTGGTTGTTGTGGATGAACGTGGCGATGTCATAAGCCTCATTTACCGCAGGACGCAGGGGCAGCCGATAAACGCAGTTCAGCAGGGCATTAAAGAACTTCGGGAGAGCTTGCCTGATGATATAGAGATAATTGGTGTTGGCACGACTGGGAGTGCAAGATATCTAAGCGGGGTCATGGTCGGTGCGGATATCATCAAGAATGAGATAACGGCGCATGCGGTTGCCGCATCCCATGTTGTGCCGCAGGTAAAAACTGTTCTAGAGATTGGGGGGCAGGACTCAAAGATAATCCTGCTACGCGACGGAATCGTCATCGACTTTGCGATGAATACGGTATGCGCTGCTGGTACCGGCTCTTTTCTTGATCACCAGGCGACACGACTGGGTATCCCTATTGAGGAATTCGGCAGTTATGCTTTAAAGTCGAGCGTCTCTTGCATGATTGCTGGGCGCTGCTCTGTATTTGCAGAATCCGACATGATACACAAGCAGCAGATGGGATATCGTATGGAGGACATTATATATGGTCTTTGCCAGGCACTTGTACGCAACTATATGAACAACCTTGCTAAGGGCAAAGAGCTTGCCGCCCCGATTGTGTTTCAGGGTGGCGTTGCTGCAAATGCTGGTATGAAGAAGGCTTTTGAAGAAGCGCTTCAGATGGAGGTTATTGTACCGCAGCATCATCACGTAATGGGTGCAATTGGTGCCGCACTGCTTGCGCGCGGGACGGTGCGCGACGGCAGGACCAACTTTAAGGGATTTGAGATATCCTCAGTCGATTATCAAACCAGGAGCTTTCACTGCCGTGGGTGTGAGAACAATTGCGAGATCGTAAAAATTCAGGTTGAAGGCAAGACGTTGGCCTGCTGGGGCGGCCGCTGCGGCAAGTGGGAGATAGCTTCCCCGGATGAGGTTGACCTTCTTGTGCAGGCCTCTACTTAGTTACTTAAGCTACCAGTTACCAGTTCTTTAGTTAATATTTGCTACCGCATATTTGCTACTGCAGCGCTAAAATAAAACTCTGGCATTTGGCAAGCGTGGGACACCAGGGCATAACCCCACCCTAGTCCCACGCTTACCCGCAGAATCAACCTTTCAAGACGCTATTTCTACCGCTTACTCAAATTAGTTTACAAGTTAGCTATTGGTGGTATCTTTATTATATTCAGGGAGCGTTTTTATAATTTTTATGTCTAAAGGTTTCGGTTAGCTGTGGTCTTCATCGCACCTTTCTGAGCTGTGGTGATAGGGCTTAAGCAGCGGGAGAAGCCTTGACATTTAAAAACGCACTGCTTTATGATGAAAGTTACTTTTTTTGTCAATAATGTAGCAATATAATAGTGCTGGGAGAGAGGAGTGCAAATTGGCTAATAAAATACTTGAAAAACGCGAGTTGCGTTCTGACTTGTTTTTCTTTGTAGTCGAAGCGCCCGAAATTTCAAAGAAAGCGAAAGCGGGCCAGTTCGTTATTGTCCGCCCTACTGAAAACGGCGAGCGTATTCCACTATCTCTGGCGGATATCAATCCAGAAAGAGGTACGATAAGTCTTATTGTACAGACAATTGGTGTGACCTCAACCAAGATCTCGACTCTAAATGTGGGCGAGGAGATCAGCGATATTGCGGGTCCAATGGGACACCCAACTCCGGTTAAGAAATACGGTAGGGTAGTTCTGGTAGGTGGCGGTTTTGGTGCTGCGCCACTCTATCCGATTGGCCGCGCAATGAAGGAGGCCGGAAACACAGTCATCTCAATTACCGGTGCAAGAACCGAGAGCTTACTTGTTTACGAGAAAGAGCTGGCGGAGTTTAGCGACAAGGTTTTAATAAGCACCGATGACGGCAGCAAGGGACATAAAGGAGTTGTCACGGAGGTTCTCAAGAGCGAGATCGAAGAGAACGGAGCGGACCTTGTTATTGCTGTCGGGCCGGCTATTATGATGAAGTTCGTCTCGTTAACCACTAAACCCTACAATGTAAAGACGCTTGTTAGCTTAAACCCGATTATGGTAGACGGAACTGGCATGTGCGGTGCCTGCCGTGTCTCGATTGGCGGCAAAACCATGTTTGGGTGCACCGATGGGCCGGATTTCGATGGCCATCTAGTTGACTGGGACCTTCTAATGGCAAGGCAGCGCACGTATCTCGCTGAGGAAAAAGAGGCCATGGAAGCTTATACGTGCGACTGTGTACCACATTCATAAAGGCGATCGGTAAAGTAAGGGGAGAAGATATAGATGGCAGAGACAAAGTTACGTGAATACACGAAAGAGGAGATAAAAGAAATAAGAAAAACGCGCACGCCGATACCCGAGCAAGATCCGGTTGCGCGCGGCAAAAATTTCGACGAGGTCGCGCTCGGCTACACCGAAGAGCAGGCTCTTCGCGAAGCTAACCGCTGCATGGCCTGTAAAAAAAGAGACTGCGTAGCGGGATGCCCGGTTGAGGTACCAATTCCGGAATTTATTGAACTTATCAGACAGGGCGACTTTATTGGCGCTGCCAGAAAAATTAAAGAGAAGAACAGCCTGCCGGCAATTTGCGGGCGGGTTTGTCCACAGGAGAACCAGTGCGAGTCACTTTGCACTCTTGGCAAGAAGATGGAGCCGGTTGCTATAGGTCGTCTTGAAAGGTTTGTCGCCGACTATGAGAGGATGCATGGCTCAGGCAGTGGCGGTGAAGATGTGAAACCAGAGCCGACTGGCTTTAAGGTTGCGGTTGTCGGCTCCGGTCCGGCGGGTCTTACCGTTGCATCCGATCTTGCAAAACTGGGCCATGAGGTAACTATATTTGAAGCTCTGCATAAAGCGGGCGGCGTTTTGGTTTACGGTATACCAGAGTTCAGGCTGCCTAAGGCAATCGTTCAGTCCGAGGTCGAGGGCATACAGAAACTCGGTGTTAAAATAGAACTCAACTCGGTTGTCGGCAAACTCTATACCGTAGATGAGCTTCTTGAGAGAGGCTTTGATGCAGTATTTATAGGCTCAGGAGCGGGTTTGCCGTGGTTTATGGGAATCCCTGGTGAGAATTTAAATGGCGTCTACTCGGCAAACGAGTTCTTAACCAGAACCAACCTGATGAAGGCTTACCTGTTTCCGGAGTACGACACGCCGATTAAAAGAGGCAAGCATGTTGCGATAGTCGGCGGTGGGAACGTAGCGATGGATGCGGCAAGGACTGCGCTCAGGCTTGGCGCCGAGAAAGTCTATCTTGTCTATCGCCGTTCTATGGATGAGCTTCCGGCAAGGAAAGAGGAAGTTCACCATGCAATTGAAGAGGGAATTGAGTTTAAGCTCTTGACCAACCCAGTTGAGATTATCGGTGAGGACGGTTGGGTTAAGGGAATCAAGTGCGTTCAAATGGAGCTCGGCGAGCCGGATGAGTCTGGCAGGCGGCGCCCGATTGCTGTAGAGGGAAGCGAATTTGTGATCGATGTCGATACAGTTGTCATGTCGATTGGTACCGGATCTAACCCAATTATTCCAGAGTCAACGCCGGGCCTTGAGCTAAACAAGAGAGGCTATATAGTTGCCGATGAAAACGGTGCGACATCTAAGCCAGGTGTCTTTGCCGGCGGCGATATCGTAACCGGAGCGGCAACTGTAATTTTAGCTGCCGGCGCAGGGCGCAAAGCGGCGAATGCTATTCACGAGTATTTGATGAGTAAAGTAAAGAACTAGGGTCCAGGGACCGAGGTTCGGGGACTAGGATAAATATTGGGCGGACGTAAGGTCCGCCCTTTTGTTGTGCTCTTCAATAAACCCTAGACCCCAGTCCCTGGCTTCTGGACCCTGAAATCGTCGTTTATATTGTTCGCGCACGGGAAAATAGAAGTTAGTGATGCGGATGAAATTGACAAGGTAGAAAGGAGGCGGCGCAGATGGCATCACGCTTGAGCGCACTGCGTGAATCGGCCATGCCGGCCGTTGAACAATTGGAAGACCGCGTCTCGAGGCTTTTTAGAGAAGCGCAGGAAAGGAATATGCTAACATATGCCCTTATTGCCGTAACCGGATTTACCCTTGGTATGTTAACAGGGATATTAGTTGCACCGGCAAGCGGGGCGGAAACCCGCAGAAACATCAGCAAACGTGCATCGGAAGCAGCCGAAAGTGCAAGAAAGATGGCAAAGAGAAGAGCAGCAGAGATGGCCGAAGAGGCCGAGAAGATTGCATAACTTAGCTTTAAGTAAATTAAAAAGCTGTGGCAGAAGCTGCAGCTTTTTTAATTACCGCCGTTTTCCAGCTAAAATACTAAGTCTACTAAGTTAATCAACTATATCAGCAATTTTAAGGTTTGCATATAAAAGCTTTTTTCCTGATATATGTTTGCGTCAGCTTTTTGCCGGCCCATTATTAAAGCCTGCTGTGTTATAATTAAGCCTTAGCATTAATCCAGCTGTTTACAGCAAGAGCATACCAGTTGGCAGGCAAGAAAAGGGCTGTTTTTGTAAGAGAAAGGCTATTTTTAATCTATGGTAGCGCAAAGAAATGATACCAGACACAGAAACAGTATGGTTGATTTGTTTAGAAAGAGCCTTATAAGAGCAGATATGGTCTTTCATATACTGGCCGGGATCTTTTTGCTTGTTGCCGCCGCCATCATCTTTTATTACGCTGCATTAAATATACTCGCTCCAACTAAGGATTCGATGGTACACCTGGTAAACGATGTATTGCTTGTCCTTATCATCCTAGAACTTCTGTGGACAGTTTTGCGGTTCTTGAAGAAACAAAAGTTTCTTCTTGGGCCGTTTTTAGCGATAGGTATTATTGCTTCCGTAAGGAGAATCCTCCTTATCGAGGCTCAGACGTCAAATATGAACCATGTTCCGGTAGACAAACTCTACGAGATGGGTCTAAGCGCACTTGTAGTTATAGTTCTTGTGGCTGCGTATTACCTATCGGTAAAAGCGCAGAACTTGGAGCAGCAAGATTAGAAAGCTAGGTCTCAGTGACTTCTCGTGTCTCGTAGGTAGCTGAGCTTTAGCCTAATTATTCAGACTTGTTAGCGGTGCCGGAATGCGGCCGCCGCGGCGGACAAAGCTGGCGCACGAGAAGTTGTTTACCCTCATTACTGGTGCAGAACCCAGAAGGTCCCCGAAGGTAACCCGATCGCCTTCTCTTTTACCGGGAGCTGGTATAAGTCTGACTCCGGCAGATTTTTTGTTTACGACCGCAATGGCCATCTGGTCAGCAATGATCCCCGCAATCGTCTCGGCCGGTGTGTCTCCTGGGATTACTATCATATCGAGGCCAACCGAGCAGACTGCAGTCATCGCCTCGAGTTTCTCAATTGAAAGCGCGCCGGCCTCAACAGCTTCGGCCATGCCAAGGTCCTCTGATACCGGGATAAAAGCTCCCGACAGCCCGCCGGTAGAGGACGTGGCCATTGCACCGCCTTTTTTGACCGCATCGTTAAGAAGGGCAAGTGCTGCGGTAGACCCTGGCGCCCCACAGCGCTCGATACCCATAGCCTCGATAATCTGCGCAACAGAATCGCCAGGTGTCGGCGTTGGCGCAAGCGATAGGTCAACTACGCCGGGCTTTACACCAAGCATTGCTGCAGATTCCCTGCCGATGAGCTCGCCCATGCGGGTAATCTTAAAGGCAGTCCGCTTGATTGTCTCAGCAATCTGCATAAGGTCTGCATCCGGGTGCTTCTCGAGTGCTGCTCTGACCACACCTGGACCGCTGATGCCGACATTAATTACTTTGTCAGGCTCTCCAAAACCGTGATACGCACCAGCCATGAAAGGGTTATCCTCGGGTATATTGGCAAACACGACCAGCTTTGCGCATCCGATGCCGTCCTTATCGCCGGTACGGT
This sequence comes from Bacillota bacterium, assembly GCA_023511485.1. Classification (NCBI taxonomy): domain Bacteria; kingdom Bacillati; phylum Bacillota; species Bacillota bacterium. Next base: position 49,824 of record JAIMBH010000015.1, read on the forward strand.
TAGCGGTTTCTTTGACGACATCAGCCATCCTTAAAACCGCATCCATATTGATTCCGGCTTTGCTCGAGGCGACATTGACCGAAGAGCAGAGCTTCCTGGTTTCAGTAAGCGCTCTTGGGATAGAATCGATAAGCTTAATGTCTCCCGGGGTCATTCCTTTATGGACAAGGGCGGTAAATCCCCCGATAAAATCAATCCCAATATCTTGTGCTGCCCTGTCCAGTGCTTTTGCAACCGGCACGTAGTCGTCCAAGTCGCTTGACTCGGCTATTGCCGAGATGGGGGATACTGAGACCCTTTTGTTTACGATGGGTATGCCATATTTTTTCTGCAGAGTCTCGGCGGTCTCGATCAGATTCCGTGCGGACTCGGTTACCTTGCGGTATACATTTTCGGTAAGCTGTTCCCCGTCGGGGCTAACGCAATCGCGAAGGCTGACCCCCATTGTAATTGTTCTGATATCTAGCCTTTGCTCCTGGATCATTTCAATGGTTTCTTTTATCTCATCCTGGTTTATAAGCATTGCTTCAAGTCTCCTTAAATCCGGTGCATATAACGGAATATATCCTCGCTTTGTACAGTAATTTTAAGACTCATCTCTTGTGCCAGCTTATTTAGCTTGTCTTGTAGGTTGGCGATCGAGATTATATCTTCGTCAACTGTGACCAGCATTATCATAGTGAAAAAGTCGTGCATAATAGTTTGGCTTATATCCTCGATGTTTATGTTGTTTTCAGCAAGTACCCGGCTGACTCCGGCAACAATGCCGACTCGGTCTTTACCGAGCACCGTGACTATGGCTTTGCTTTTCATCTATTCCCCCTGTGGCTTTTATTCACTGCAGTAAGTCATAGTATAGAATAGTTTTATCTACCTGGAAATATGGGCAGAGCCGGGGCTTTGTGGAACTTCATTTTGTGCATACGGCGTTGTATTATTAGTTTGGTGATCCTATGGAAATCATTAAAATTGAGGTTGGCGACGTTGTCAAATTGAAAAAAAACCATCCCTGCGGGGCGAACGAATGGGAAGTAACAAAGCTTGGGATGGATATCGGCCTTACGTGCCTGGGATGCGGTCGAAAGGTTCGCTTGTTAAGGTACGATTTCGATCGAAGGTTTAGGGGATTTATAAGGCGGTACCAGGATAGTGCCGCCACTTAAATTAAAAGCTTTTAGCTAGCTATGCCTTTAGTCTTTTTGTAGTAATCGCATTCCATACAGCTTGCAAGCTTTTGCGCAAATGTACCCTGAACCACACCGCCGCACATCGTGCCGGATATTCTCCAGCACTCCATACCTCTTTTGGGATATGCTGGGCAACCGCCATCTTTATTTCTTCCGCAGTTTTTATACTCCCAACAATTCACAAAAGCCACTCCTTTAACAACCCTACGATACAGATGATTCAAGGAATAGCAGTTTTAGTACCATATTTTTTATCGGATGATAGGCCTTACAGTATTAGCGGAAGTAGAAAAAGTATGAAAAAACTAAAAAACTGGTTGAAAATTCCTTGACCTAAAGCCATATTTACGCTAGTTTACTTATTAACATAAAAGCACATATATGCAAATACTGGAGGGGCGCTTCTATTATGAGAAAACTTTTTATATTCTCAGTTGTCTTTACGCTGCTTTTTGGGGTGCTGCCGGCCGCCTTTGCAGGTAGCGCCCTAGCCTGGCCGGTAAAGGGTAGTATAATCAAGCAGTTTGCACAGGGTGAGCACAGAGGTGTAGATATCTCGGCTAATATCGGCGATACTGTCGTCTCAGCAGGGGATGGGGTGGTCTACGGAATTGGAAAAACCCCAAGGGGAGAGCCGTATATATCAATAGACCACCCGGGTGGTATAACGACAACTTATCTCCCCGTAAAGGCATCTGTGTCTAAAGGCCAATCGGTTAAGTCCGGAGAGGCGATTGGTGTATTATCAGAGGAAGGCGACGAATCATCAGCTGCACCGCACCTTCACCTTGGGCTTTTTTTGACCGCAAGCCGCGGTAAACCGCATTACCTAAATCCAGAAGAGTACCTTGCGCTAGCAGATACCTCCAGCCCAAACGCTGCCAAATCTGCTGCTTTGAGCAGGGCATCTAATCTGCCATCCCTTGGGGTGACAGCTAGCGGGAAACCTCCTACCCGGGAACAACCTCTTACCCAAGAAACAAAACCCAACCGGGAATTAGCACCGCCGCCTGCTGCAGCTTCGCCTATTGGCAACAATGCTGTCTTAAGAAGTAGTCTGGCCAGTTTGGATAAGCCAACCACGAATATTGGAAGCATCGCAATGAAACCGCAGGCTAGAATATCCAAAGTGCAAAATAATACTCCAGATACTGCACCAGATATGGCAGGGGAGCATACTCTTTCTCTTAAGCACGGCGCTGGTCCAGTAGCCCATGCAGATATGCTTGCCAGCATAAATAGCTCCGCCGGTCCAGCAAAAGGTCTAGTAAAAGATCTAAATAAAGGAAAAGTAGGAGATATAGCTGCAAATCGCCCCATCCATTCCTGGGCTGCAGCGATTTGCGATAGGTTATTGCCTAAACCCGTACTGATAATGGCGGTCTTTACTGCAGCACTGATAAGCACTAGTCTATTAATTAAGAGAATAAGGTGGGTTAAGGCTGATCCCCTGCTGCACACAAGCGCATCTTGTTGATATCTCGTGTAGCTGCTATAATTGTTAGGTCCTGTACTCCTGCTTCAGCCTAACTGAAGCCGATTAGTCCAGAGGAGGTGAAAAGTGAGGAACTACGAAAGCATGATCATTCTTGACCCCACTTTGGAAGCTGAGGCGATTGATAACCTCATAGCCCGGATCTCGGATGTGATCGTAAAAAATGGCGGCAAGGTCGAGAATGTAAACAAATGGGGTAAGCGCCGTCTCGCCTACAAGATCGGTCAGAATAATGAGGGCTACTATATTGTTATAAACCTGCAAGGTGAAAACGAAACAGTAGCCGAGCTAGACCGCATTCTTAAGATTACCGATGAGGTTATCCGTCATAATGTCATCCGTCTTGGAAAATAGGAGAGAAAAATGGCCAGTTTAAACAGGGTGTTTATTATTGGAAACTTGACGATGGATCCGGAGTTAAGATTTACCCCAAACGGGACTGCGGTTGCTAACCTTCGCGTTGCAGTTAACCATCGCTATCAGGGAGCTTCTGGTGACTGGGTAGATGAAGCGAGTTTTTTTAACGTGGTTGCATGGGGAAGGCAGGCTGAGGTCTGCAACGAGTATCTAAGAAAAGGCCGTCCGGTTTTGGTTGAGGGGCGACTTCGCAGCCGATCCTGGGAGACACCCGAAGGCCAAAAACGCTCCACCGTCGAGATTGTCGCGAGCCGAGTCCAGTTCTTAGATAGAGCTGGAGGACGCAGTGAAGATATGATGGCGGAACAGGCTGATGCCGATCTCCAGGCACTTGGAGTCGGCGATATTGACGATGTGCCGTTCTAGAGACTAGAGACTAGAAATCAGAGACTAGAGAGTATGGGCTAGACTTAAAGAAGGTCTAGATGAGAGAATTTTTGGGAGGATTGTTAGTATGGCAGATTATGTCCGCAAGCCCAGACGCAAGTACTGTGCTTTCTGCAAGGATAAAATCGACTACATCGACTACAAAGATTTTAATATGTTGCGCAGGTTTATGAGCGACCGCGGCAAAATAAGGCCGCGCCGGGTTACCGGCACATGCGCTCAACACCAGCGCGATCTCTCGATAGCTATAAAACGCGCGCGAGAGATGGCTCTACTGCCTTATACGCTTAGGTAGTAAGTAGTTGGTTGGTGAATTGGTGAATGGCAGAAACGGGTTATCATTGCGCGGGAGCAATGAGGCCATGGCAATCTCATACCGTGCTACTTGCCTTCACTTAATGAGCGATGGATGATGAACGTAAAGAGGTGGAGCTAAAGCTCCACCTCTGTGCAGTTATTTGGAACGGTTGATTTTCTTTCAATCGACTAGCTAACACAGTTATGTTAAGATTATATGTCCAAGATTATTTCTTGTTTGGAGGAGAACGATGAAAGTAATCCTTAAAGAGGCCGTAGGTGGCCTTGGTAAAATGGGTGATGTTGTAAATGTAGCGGACGGCTACGCCCGCAATTATCTTGTCCCGAAAGGTCTGGCAGTTGCAGCAACACCGGGAGCTTTAAAAGAGTGGGAGCAGAAGAGGGTAACTATCGCCAAGAGGGAAGCAGCTGAGCGTGCCGAAGCCGAAGCCCTGGCTGCGCAACTCAATGACAAAGAAGTAACTGTCGAAGCCAAAGTAGGCGAGGAAGGTAAGCTTTACGGCTCAGTTACCTCAAAAGAGATTGCAGCTGCGATTCTTGAGCAGCTTAAGGTAGAGATAGATAGAAAGAAAATTGAAATTGGCCAGAGCATAAAGGAAGTTGGCACCTACCCGGCTCATATCAGGCTTTATCCGGGTGTTGATGCCACGGTAAAAGTTAATGTTGTCGCAAGCAAAGAGGGGTAATGAGAGCGGCAGATAAACCGCAGCAATTTGGTGGTTTTGATAAGGTTCCGCCGCATAACCTGGAGGCAGAGCAATCGCTCCTGGGAGCGATGCTTATATCCCCGGATGCGATCACAGACATCCTGGAATTTTTAGCTGCGGATGCCTTTTATACTGAGGCGCACAGGCGCATCTATGAAACTATCATCGAGCTTTATGCAAGGGGAGATCCGGTGGATCCAATTACCCTTGCTGAGGCTCTCTCCAGCCGAGGGTGTCTAGAGGTCTGCGGTGGAAAGCCTTATATACATACCCTGGTCAGTTCAGTGCCGAGTGCGGCCAATGCAAGATACTACGCAAGGATTGTTGAGCGAAATGCGACCTTAAGGTCGCTTATTAAAGTGGCGACCGAGATAGCCGCGCTTGGTTATGAAGCTCCAGAAGATGTTGAAGGGCTGATCGACCGGGCAGAAAACCTCATTTTTCAGATCGCGCACAAGCGCATGACTGAAAAATTTGTCCATATCAAAGACCTTCTTAAAGAAGGCTTTGAGATGGTCGAGAAGCTGTATGAAAAGAAAGAACAGGTTACTGGTATACCGACCGGTTTTGTAGATCTTGATAAACTCTTAACCGGCTTTCACCCAGGAGACCTTGTCATCCTGGCCGCCAGGCCCGCTATGGGGAAGACGGCTCTTGCTTTAAACATCGCCGCCAATATTGCATCAAATAAGGGTTTAAACAACATCCCGGTTGCAATCTTCTCTCTCGAGATGAGCCGACACCAGCTCGCTCAAAGGCTTATGTGTGCAGAGGCAAGAATAGATAGCCATCGCTTGCGCACTGGTCATTTACGCGACGAGGACTGGAGAGACCTTGTTAACGCAATTGGCAAAGTTGCAGAGCGGCCGATCTTTATTGATGACACGCCAAACATCGGGATTCTTGAGATAAGGGCTAAGGCAAGGCGCCTTTTCGCCAGGCACTCACCGGGCATTATCATCGTTGACTACCTACAGCTTATGCAATCCTACCGTAGAGTAGAAAACAGACAGCAAGAGATTGCTGAGATATCAAGAGGGCTCAAGATTCTTGCCAAGGAACTTGAAGTCCCAGTAATCGCCCTCTCGCAGCTCTCCCGAGCGGTCGAACAAAGAAGCGACAAGAGGCCGCAACTCTCTGACCTGAGAGAATCCGGAGCCATCGAACAAGACAGCGACATCGTCATGTTTATCCACCGCAATGTCTACGGAAGCCCGGATGACCCGGATGCGGCAGATGAGAGAAGAATTGCTGAGATACACATCGCAAAGCACAGAAACGGCCCCACCGGTATCGTTAAACTAACCTTCCAGGAGCACTTCACCAGATTCGATAACTATATCGGGGGATAAGAGACCTGCTGATTTGGTATTCAGTAATGGTGCACATCGCCGCATCCATTCTTAATCCAAGGAACCACCGCAAAGCAAAACCCAGAGAATATTCCCAAGCTTACGCTTTAATCCTAACGTTGACAGCTATGATCTAAGGATTTGGATAGGATCTCATTGCCAATGATCTATTGGCATACAAACGTATGTTCGATTATAATTGTGCTATGAGAAATATCTTGGGTAGTAGGCGTTTATTTATTTTCACCAAGTGTGCAGCAGTTTAGTTAAGTTGTCATTTAATTTGTCATTATAGTTGTCGTTTCGTTAAGACCGGAGGCACTATGCTAAGTCCTGTAATTCCGTTTGAAAGCATTAAGCGCAAGATTTTAACAATTAGGGATCATAAAGTTATGTTAGATGCGGATTTGGCTTATATTTACGGAGTTAGCACAAAACGCCTCAATGAGCAGGTAAAACGCAATCACGAACGTTTCCCTAAGGATTTTATGTTTCTGTTAACAAAGGAAGAGAAAGACGAGGTGGTCGCAATTTGCGACCACCTCGAGAAACTTAAATTTTCACCTAACTTGCCCTATGCGTTTACAGAGTATGGCGCAGTTATGGTTGCGTCTGTTTTAAATACGCCTGTTGCTATCCAAATGAGCGTACAGGTTGTAAGGGCATTTATTAAACTGCGTGAGATAATAGCAACACATAAGGAACCCGAATATAGGCTGGCGGAGCTAGAAGGAAAGGTTGACAAGCATGACGAGGAAATAAAAATGATTCTAGAAGCAATACACCAGTTGATGACGCCACCGCAAAACACACGCCGAAAGGTTGGGTTTATTAAAAATGAATAACAAAAATTCAAACAAACAGAAATAGGAAGAATACTGAAGGATTGGAGGGTTTTGAGGGTTGGTGATATTTTATTGTACGCAGATATAAGTCTCAAAAGGAAAATCTGCCTCTTTGCGCTCGATCTTCCAGCCGGCGCCTTCTATAAGATTAGCAACATTATAACGGGTGAATTTGAGGAAGCCCGGTGGCTCAAATATTGCAAGTGCGTATCTGAAAAAACTCCAGAACAGGGGCCATCTATCAAGACCAAACTCCACAACAGCCAGCTTTTTTGCAATGCGCCGGGTCTCAACGAGCGCTTTTCTAGCTTCCTCAATTGTCATTTCATGAAGCCCAAGCACAATTAAAGCAACATCGAACTGCCCATCGGAAAAGGGAGTTTTGGTTGCATCCATTACACGAAAGTCGATACTATTAGCACGTAGATCGGATTTGGCTATCTCAATGCGTCTCTCGTTTATATCGATTGCTGTAACATGGCTTGTCTTCTCGCGTGCGGCAAATGCCATGCCCCCGACGGCGGTGGCTATATCGATTACCTTGGTATTCGGGCCGATCCCAGCCAAATTAATGATCTTTCGCCTAAACTCAGAAGTTTTGCCCGGCCGGCTTAAATATCTCAGGGCTAGCGTTTCTATGTTTTCTCGTAAGCTCAAGTACTCTCCTAAAAGTTCGGTTACAGTTATTTACTGCAGTTATTTTTAAGTATATCCTAACCAGCTTGCTTTTACCTGCTTTTAGTATCTGAGCGCAAAAAAGCGAAGCGTCATTGCCTACCATTGTCAGCAGTGCTACCAAGCGCCGTTTTTACCATATATTGACATACAAGCAAACCTTAGTTAAACTTTTGATAATTGTACTATTATTTTAGCGAATATGCTGGCTGCGCTCGGGGCTTAAAGCCTGCTTGGTTTTGTTCAATAAAAACGCACCCAAGCGCATCTGGTTCAAAATGGAGAGGTAAATTGGAAGAAAAGATAGAGCTCCTCCAACTTTTAAAAGTAATCAGCAAAAGAAAAACCGTTATTATTGTTGGCACAATCACGTGTCTTCTTGCCGGAATTTTTATAACCGCTTATATGGCTCCTCAGTATGAAGCGTCAGTGCGCGTTTTGGTTACTCAAGGGCAATCCTCTTCGACAAACCAGCCGGTAGTTGAGTCTTATCAGGCTGTCCTCTTAAGTGAGCGACTAACCAAAACGTTAAGCCAGATGATAACAAGCAGAACACTTACACAGAAAGTCATAAACGACCTTAATCTTCGCCTGCAGCCCGAAGAGCTGGAGGAGAAGATAACAGCAAAGCCGGTAAAAGATACCCAGCTGATACAGCTCTCCGTTACGGATAACAATCCGGTTTTGGCGAAGAAGCTTGCCGACTCAGTTGCCGCTAACTTTGTCAGAATGACTGCAGAAGCGCTACCGGCTACAGCGCTTATAAGCGTAAAAGTAATAGAGCCGGCAGTAGTTCCGCCTGAACCGGTAAGACCAAAGCCTTTGATAAACATATCTCTGGCCTTTTTGCTTGGTATTGTGGCAAGTACCTCCTTTGCATTTCTTCTTGAAATTCTCGATTTGACGGTGGGTGAGGCGGATGAGGTGGAGCAGCTCACCGGTTTATCTTCCTTGGGCAGAGTACCCAAGGTAGATAATCCAAATCTTTTGGTAAATGCCGGTGCTGCATCAGCAGAGGCCTACCGCAGCCTGAGGGCAAATCTTCAGTATCTTAACTTTGACCGCTCAATAAAAACATTAATCGTTACCAGTCCAAACGAGGGGGAAGGAAAGACTACTACCGCATCAAATCTGGCAATTGTGCTTGCTCAGGCTGGAAATAAGGTACTTCTTATTGATTGCGATATGCGAAATCCCCGTGTTTATAGCTTTTTTAATAAGGTATCGGATAAGGGTCTCTCCAGCGTCTTGATAGATGCCGCAGATGAAGAATCCGCTGTTTTAGATACCTCTGAGAAGGGATTGCGGATCATGACAAGCGGACCGGTTCCTCCGAACCCATCAGATCTTTTAAACTCCGTGCGTATGGATAAGCTTTTAGCCAGCTTAAAAACAAGATTTGACCTGATTGTTTTGGATACCCCACCGATTCTAGCCGTATCCGACGCAACTATACTTGCTGCTAAAGCGGATGCAATTCTATTAGTAGCAGGATACGGCAAGACAAAGAAGAACGATATAGTAATGGCAAAGGATGCGCTGGATAAAGTGGGAGCGCGCACTATAGGCTTCATCCTAAATGGTGTGGAGGTGTCTGCAAGATACGGAAGCTATTACCATAAGCCATACGGCAGTCGACAGGTCGCTGTAGACAATCGCTAAATATCCAGCCATTTAAGTCCTTCGTCTATCAGTGCAATGGCTTTATTGCCATTTAATATAAGTATACCCAGTATGTCCGTACGAGCGCTTGACTATTTAACGGTGCTATGTTAAAATTAGCGATACTAGCCAAAGGCAGGACAATTATATACCACTATACAACGCTTCTTTCGTATCAACTACAAGCTATTTTTACCGCACACTCAAAGCAACTTGCCAAAACATTTAAATCCGGTCTGCTTTAGTTAAGACGATGGATAAAGCAATGGCAAATATGTCTCAAGATCTTGCACAGCATAATTTTATAGAGCGTGCGGATAAAGATTTATTTTTAGCTAAAGATGCGTATCCGTTACCTTTGGCCGGCGGCAGGCAATCAATGGCTCAAATTCCTGCCGTTGTAGTGCTGGCATCAATTGATTTAGCCATCCTTACACTTGCACTATCTCTTGCGTTTCTTATCAGATTGAATGTACTTCCGCTGGTAACCCCGATATTTCCGATGGCCGTGCCTCCGACTCTGTTTAGCTGGCTGTGGGCATTGCTGATCATTGGTATATTTTGCTTGGCTTACGAGGGACTGTACACAAAACGCCTCCATTTTTGGCAAGAAGCTAAGCAGTTGGTCAAATCAATGACGCTGGTGTTCATAATATTGCTTGCACTTGTTTCACTAGGAAAATTAAGCGGTGAGGTATCCCGCACAGTGCTTGTGCTGACCTATCTCATCTCGGTCATCTTGCTTCCCTTAGGCCGGTTTCTTGGCAAATCAGTGTTAACGCGGGCCGGCATAGGGATACAGCCCGTACTTATCCTTGGTGCGGGGGACACCGGCAGGCTTGTTGCAAACTCACTGCTACGCGAAAGATATTTGGGATACCGTATTATTGGTTTTTTAGATGAAGACAGGGCAAATATTGCCCGCAATGTTCCGGTTAACGGCACTTTGTTCCCAGTGCTGGGCAGCTTTAGAGATAGCGACCGCCTGATGAGAGAAACTGGGGTGCGCAACTTAATTGTTGCTGTGCCGGATATGCCATCTCGTGATCTGGTTGGATTGGTAAACCGCCTTCAGAGGTCGGCTGCTTCAGTCACGGTTATTCCTGACCTTTTTGACTTACCAGTGCTGGGTGTTGAAGCGGATTACTCATTCGATGACCGGATGCTATCCTTTAGGATTCGCAACAACCTCGCTAATCCTTTGAATATATTAGCCAAGCGGCTTTTTGATTTAGTTGTGGGCAGTCTGATATTGGTTGTCGCCCTGCCGTTGATGACTCTGATTGCGATTGCTATAAAGCTGGATTCACCTGGGCCGGTATTTTTCTCTCACCGGCGCATCGGTAGAGGCGGCAGAGAGTTTAGGTGTTATAAGTTTAGGACTATGTACCAAAACAATGACGAGATCCTGCGTAAGTATTTGGAGGACAACCCTCAGGCAAGATATGAGTGGGAGCGTTTTGCAAAGCTGCGCGGTTACGACCCACGTGTAACACGTGTAGGCAGATTACTCCGAAAGTTTAGCCTGGATGAGCTGCCGCAAATTTTTAACGTGTTAAAAGGAGATATGAGTTTAGTTGGCCCACGACCGTATCTATTGCGGGAAGCAGCAAAATTAGGTAGAAGCGCTTCTTCGATTTTATTAGCTAGACCAGGCATCACAGGACTCTGGCAGGTTAGCGGCCGCAACAATATAGATTTTGAAGGCCGGTTAAAACTTGAATCCTGGTACGTCCGCAACTGGTCGCTGTGGTTGGATATTTCGCTATTGGTACGAACGGTGGGTGTGGTACTGGCAAGAAGAGGGGCGTATTAATTAGTTAGGCCTCAACTATATTTAGACCTAGACTTAATTATGGCGAGAGTTTGATGTCAAGGATAGTAATAACTCACGGATATTCCGATTCTAACAAAGGTGATTTAGCCATCGTTATAGCTACTATCAATATTGTAAAGAGGCTATTGCCTGATGCTAAAGTGACTCTTCAATCAGTCTATTCTGAAGACGATCCCCAATTCAATCACCATACTAGATTTACAAGATCACAGGGTGTAAGAGTTGAAGAGGGCATATTGCCATCTCCCTATATTGACAATGAACCGCACGGAATGCTGAGAAATTTGAAGGCAGCTATCCGACTTATCAAAAATATATTATACATATATCTATTCAATATATTCTCCAGCCCTCTTTTTAGCTCTTATGCCGGGCAGTTTAATGCTTTGGAGTCCCTTAAATATGCAGACCTAGTTATTGTAAAAGGGGGGCAATTCATATATAACGACCAAGGTGGCTTACGAGGATTTCTATATTTATGGCGTATTTTGAAATCTATCTCTTTACCAGCCAAACTTGGCAAAACTGTTATATTGTTGGGGCACAGTATAGGTCCAATTCGAGGAGCCTACGCGTTGCGTATGGTTCGCAAAACGCTTTCCCGGTGTAAGGCCATTGTAGTGCGTGAAGAGATTACAGCAAATCTAATGCGTGATATCGGCTTAACAGAAAAAGTCTTTCTGGCTCCCGATATAGCGTTTTTAATTGAGCCAGAAGAACCGACTGAGAGAAATGATATCAAGTCTATGCTGGATAACGATAATTGGTTAGGTGTTACAGTAACTAATTGGTCATTTAACGATAGCAAGAAACCAGATCAGAAGAGAAGAGAGTATATCGAAGTAATGATCAGGGTATTAACGGAAGTTTATAAAAGATGGAAGCTGAAGATTATCTTTTTCCCACAAGTATCGGTTAAGAGCCATGGGGAAAGTGACTTAGATCTCATTGAACTGCTACTTAATAATTTAAAAGAAAACGGCGTAGACGCCGAGTATGCAGATGGCGACTTATCCCCATCTAAACTCTGTTACCTATATGGAAGATGCAGAGTTTTACTTGGCACAAGACTACACTCATGTATTTTAGCTGCATGCGCTGGAACTCCAGTTGTGGCAATTCGTTACCAGGGGCATAAGACAGAGGGTGTTATGGCTAATCTGGGTCTGCAAGAGTTTGTTCATGACATAAATAGCCTAGATGAAAGATCAATACTCAATAGCATAGAGAAAGCTTACTCTACGAGGGATGTTTTATCTGAGACAATAAAGAGAAGAGTCGATTATTGTCGCAGCGATCTTGAAATCGTATTACACAAGTTAATTATCAAAGGTGAACGAGGCAAATCTTATAACTAAAGGAGAGATTATTATAACCCGCACTTATAGAGCTTTCTTGCTTTGGATAATTGGTTTATATCTCATTCTAAACATGGGCTTCATGCAGATCCGCATACCACCTGTTGTAGGGGGCGGTATTCCTATTGGAGAGATAGTTTTGCTGATATCGCTTCTGACAGTCAACCATGTTCACCAATTACGGGACCTATCGAAAACCGTCTATCTAGTACCGTTTATAATCTGGTGGACACTTAGTCTTAGTCAGGCTACCCTTGGTGTTTCCGAATATGGCATGTGGGCATTACGAGATGCCTCGCACGTGATTGAGTCACTATTTCTTATCGTTGGATTTGCCTTTGCTGTTCGCATACAGGAAATAGATCGATTTTTTAAATGGATTCCGAAAATATTACTTATAGCTACCATATATGGATTTACATATCCCTTTAGGGATACATTAAGTAGTATCTCGCCAATTTTAGTATCTGGAGCAGGCTATGACGTTCCGCTTTTCTTTAACTTTAATACAACGTTTCCTCTATTACTAGTGGCTTCAGCCTATCTTCTTCTCTACGAGGATGGTAAACGCAACAGAGGCTGGCTATATTATCCGGTGTCGATCCTCGTTTTAGGGTATACCGTGTTTATATCCCAGTCGCGAACCGTATATCTTCAAATAGCCGCCTTGCTTTCACTATTTTTTATTTACCGAAGAAAGCTTTTCGGTAAATGGGTTATTGCAATCCTGCTCCTTGCCATCATTTTATTAGCAATATCGGCATTTGATATTCAAATCATAGGCCGTCTCGGACAGTCTGTATCCTATGATTTTCTAATTAAACACTTTTTAACTATCGGCGGTGTTGAGAACCAGGGTGTCGAAGGTGCTGCCGCTGGGGTAGATCTACGCTTATCTTGGTGGAGCATGCTTTATGATCAATGGGCATCAAATATTCAGACCGTCTTTTTTGGCTTAGGGTACGGATTACCGCTTACAGATTTTTATAATTTAGAAGGCGCTATCGTTAGAGAACCTCATAACTCCTACATATCTGTGTGGGCAAGGCTTGGTATTATCGGTATATTAGCTTTTACTTGGATGCATATTCTTCTTATAAAGACCTGGCTTAGCGCTTATAGGAAATGTGTGAGGTTAAATTGGCAAGAAGGCATAAAGTGGCTTTTGCTTATGATGATATTCTTTGTCTTAGTTTGGACAAATGCTATAGGCGAGGATGCTTTTGAGAAACCATTTTTTGCAATTCCATATTACTTCTTCTGGGGTGTTACATTACGGTTTGCACTATATCTGAAGAGTCAATCGGCAGAAATGCCAGCAAGCGATATTTTGGGTAGAGATGGTGCTTTGGGCTATAAGCCGATAGTTAGCTATGGTCAACCGTATTATCGCGGTCTGCCGGCATTGTCTGGAGGTAAGGGTGCTGAAAATACTGCTAGTTCATAATTACTACCAACAACCTGGTGGGGAAGACCAGGTATTTAAGTCTGAAGCCCTTCTTCTAGAAAGCATGGGCTCTAGAGTTTTTCGTTACGAGGTTGGTAACCAAATCATAAACAATATGAGTAAACTGACGGTAGCATTAGCGACGGTTTGGAATAGGTCATCTTATAATAGGTTTCTTGAATTATTATCCAATATAAAGCCCGATGTGGTTCATTTTCATAATACCTTCCCCCTCATATCACCTTCTGCTTATTATGCGGTGAAGAGTAAAGGGATTCCTATTATCCAAACATTACATAATTATCGACTACTTTGTCCTAATGCCATGTTTTTCCGCGACCGCAAGATATGTGAAAACTGTTTTGGTAAGAATGCTCTTTGGGATGGTATCATTCATAAATGCTATAGGAATAGCCGTATATCTACAGGGGTTGTCTCAGCCATGATTTTGTTTCATCGCTATCTAGGTACATGGACAAATATGGTGGATATCTATATTGCGCTCACCGACTTTGCTAGAGAAAAATTTATTGCAGGTGGTATACCTGGGGAGAAGATCGCGGTAAAACCGAATTTTGTTTATCCTGACCCAGAACCAGGTGAGCATTCTGGCGATTATGCTCTCTTTGTAGGACGTCTTTCTCAGGAAAAGGGTATAGAGACAATGCTTAAAGCATGGGAGCAACTTGGGAGCTATATACCGCTTAAGATTATAGGAGACGGTTCACTGGCAGATAAAGTCTATAACACGGCGCAATCAGTTCCTGGTGTAGAATGGCTAGGTTGGCAAGAAAAAGAGATCATTTACGATCTCATGGGGAATGCTAAAGCACTAATATTTCCTTCAGAGTGTTTCGAAAGCTTACCTCAGACAATCATCGAGTCTTTTGCTAAGGGAACGATGGTTATTGCTTCTAGACTTGGTGCCATGGCTACACTCATTCATGATAAGCGCAATGGGCTTCATTTTAATCCCGGTGATGCAGGAGATCTAGTAAAGACTGTGGATTGGGCATGGTCTAATCCAAGACAGACAACCAAGATGGGCAAAGCGGCGCGAGCTGAATATGAACAAAAATATACGGCTGAGCGAAACCACGAGTTACTAATTGACATTTACCGACGGGCTATCAAACAAAAAAGGTGATGAAAATTGAGGACATATCCTTATGGTCACATATTGGGTGTGAGAGTAAATGCTATTGGCTTTGCAGATACGGTATCGCAAATAGCGTCTTGGGTTCAAGCGGGTAAATCAAGCTATGTGGTGGTTGCAAATGTTCATGTAACCATGATGGCACATGATAATCCAAATTACCTGCAGGTCGTAAATGGCGCGGATCTTGTTGTGCCAGATGGTATGCCGCTGATATGGGTTTTAAGGTTATTTGGATTTAGGAACCAGGACAGGGTTTACGGGCCAGGACTTGTTCTAGCGATATGCCGATGGGCAGAGTATGAGGGGATACCTGTATTCTTCTATGGCAGTACAAGTGAGGCACTAAACGATCTACGTCGTAACCTTATAGAGAAATACCCTAACATTTCTATCGCGGGTATGTACTCCCCACCCTTTAGGCCACTATCTCAAGATGAAGTTAAGGCTGATGCAAACCGAATAAATAGTTCTGGTGCTAAGATAGTTTTCGTGGGGCTTGGTGCACCAAAGCAGGAAAAATGGATGGCTGCCCAGCGTAACCAAATTAACGCAGTAATGATCGGTGTAGGCGCAGCCTTCGACTTTCTTGCGGGTAGAATTCGCTCAGCGCCAACATGGATGCAAAGGGCAGGCTTAGAATGGTTTCACCGCTTACTAATGGAACCACGCCGACTTTGGCGTCGATATCTTTATTATAATCCTCGGTTTATAGCATTACTTTTCTGCCGATTAGCGGAACTAAAGAAATCCAAGGGATAAAAGGATTAGATATTAAATGCATGGCAAGACTATTGCACGAGCAACCGTTATAATTGCCTTATATGCTCTTTTATCAAAGGCACTAGGCTTCATACGAGAAATTGCCCTAGCCTTTGTTTTTGGTGCTAATTCTACCTCAGATGCGTATTTGATAGCAGTATCGATTCCTGAGATATTCTTTACCATATTGGGTGGAGCCCTGACGATGGTTGTGGTGCCGGTCTTTACTTCTTACTTATTGGAGGGAAGACGGGAAGAGGCGATGAGGCTCTTTGCCACTCTCTTAACGTTATTGAGTTTAGCTTTAGTAATTATAATACTTATTGGTATTCCTCTAGCCGGTACTATCGTTAGCGTTATAGCCCCCGGTCTACAAGATGCTACAGCGAGTTTAGCAACTGTTCTAGTGATAGTTATATTACCAAGCATTTTATTCTTGACTCTAGCGAGTCTTTTTTATGGCCTTTTAAATGCTAGCAATATTTTCGGACCGCCTGCGTTTGGGCCAGTAATTACCAATCTGTTTGCCATACTCTCGATTTTTGCTGGATTAAAATTCGGAATTTCTGCGGCTGCAGTGGGAATACTCGTCGGCAATGTTATGGCTATGTTGTTGCAGTTGCCTTATCTGCGTCAGGTGGGCTTTAGCTGCCGATTACGGTTTGATTTTAAAAATCCAGAAATTAGGCGTATCTTAGGTCTCATGCTACCGATAATGGGTGGGACCGGTTTAATGCAGATTTATTTAGTTATGAACCGCATTCTTGCATCAGGACTGCCTGAGGGCAGTATCTCAGCCCTAAACTATGCATCAAAAGTTATGCTCCTGCCGCAAGGTATCATAGTAACAGCACTCAGTACAGCTATTTTCCCGGCACTTTCTAATTCAGCTGCCTCGAGAGACTTTGCGAGTTTTAACCATACGATATTAAGGGCAGCGAAGGTAGCTTTGCTTATCGCTTTACCTCTAGGAGTTGGTTTAGCTGTATTGCGTTTCCCAATCATAGAACTATTCTTTGCTCGTGGTGCTTTTAATAAGAGCGATGTGGCTATGACTGCTTTTGCTTTGTTGTGTTTTGCTTTTGGTTTAGTTGGACATAGTTTAAATCCAGTTATTGCAAGGGGATTTTTTGCCTTGCAGGATACCCACACCCCATTCAGGATAGGGATGTTTACAGTCGCATTTAATTTTATTTTAAGCCTTATGCTTGTCCGGTTCTTACAGCATGGTGGATTGGCGCTGGCTAACTCTATATCTATTACAGTCAACTCTTTGGCGCTTTTCTATTTACTGGCACGCAGGATACCAGGTTTGGCTAAAATGAAAAATATTTCATTTATTTCTGGTCTGGTTGTTGCCTCTCTAATCGCTGGCACTACAGCGATGTTAACGGATGTTTTCTTAAGCGGTATGCTGAGTGGAGGTACTTTAGCTCTTGCCTTGCGGTTATCTGTAGATATGCTACTTAGTGTAGGTGTATTTATTGGGGCATGCGAGGTTATTAAGCTAGATGAATATTTGTGCCTAAGAGGGCTTACTAAAAAGTTCCTCATATATCTTGTAGCCTCTATTCGTGTAAGCTCTCTTCGAGTTTCTAACCAGTAGAGCTCCATAACTATCCGTAAGAAGGTTTATATTTTCTTTAATAACCACATAAGTAAACTAGGTGTGTAAGATGAAATTTAAACTAAAGAAACAACTAGTTCATTACCTCATAGCCCTCATCTGCCTTACAGGCATTGCTTATTTTTCTAGTCAACCTTTCTCTGAACAAGACTTGCGGCCAGCACTAGAGCAGCATCAGAAGGTCATGAGAGGCGTACGTGAATTGCCAGAGATAAAATTTCACTACGGCAGCCAGCGCGTGAATAGCAGAGAGGATCCCGCTGACTTTATCCAGTTCTGGATTCGCAAAGGCGCGCATGTGCTGTCTTACGGGATATTGGGTCTTTCGCTTGCCGCAATACTTTCTGTGAAGGGATTAACAGGCGCTAAGAAAATATTGTCAGCAAGTGTGCTTATCGTTTTGGTAGCGTTGGCGGATGAATGGCACCAAACCTTCGTCCCTGGGCGCACTGGAAGGGCAATTGATGTTGCACTAGACCTAGCCGGGTTTCTTATTCTTGCGTTCATTGCATGGCTTGGTAAACAAATCACCAAATTTGTTCAACACAAGGCGTACCGCAACTCTACTATCAGCTAAACCATAAAGTATACTTACGATTCATGAGTATACTTTGATGTATATGTTTGATTGTATTATTGGACTGCACCCCTAGTGCCGGACAAAAAGATAAGACTAATAAACAGTTGACTCTCGTAGTAGCATGCAATCTCTCA
>JAIMBH010000016.1 GCA_023511485.1 Bacillota bacterium
TATGAGACTTCTCGCGATGTTGCAAAGCGCTCTGTTATTGTTCCCCATGCAGTTCTTGATGCGTTAAAGGAGCACCGGGAGCAGCAAGAGAAGAACCACATAAAGACTGCTTGTTACTTTGTATTTACGAATTCAACCGGCGAGGCGCTGAGCAAGGAACTTCTCGATGAAAGGATATTTGAACTAGCTAAAAGAAGGGCTGGTTTGAAAAATATAAAGTTTGACGATTTACGGTACAGCTACGCGACAGCCCTCCTGGATGCCGGCGAGAGCCTGGAGTTTATTAAAAGACAACTTGGATATCCAGTCGTGGTGGAAGAGATTGATGGTCAGGAACCAATACCACCCGAGGACGAATGGGTGGTAAGCAAAAGATTAGCCCTAGATCTAGGTATCACCCCGGCACACAGAGAGGCTTCATAGTATCAAGTTTCAATAAGGATATCGCTATCCTGGATAATAACTTTGTAAGCCTGCTCAGGTTTCTTTGCAGGTCCACGGACTACGTTACCCGTCGTAACATCAAACTGACTACCATGACATGGACAGGTTACCACATTTCCGTTGAGTTTACCTTTAGAAAGATTGCAGCCCATATGTGTGCAGATGGCGTGGATAGCATAATAGTTTCCGTCAACGTTTGCTAGAAGTGTTGACTTGCCACCAGCCTTAACCTGGGTCATCTGCCCTGGTTGCAGGCTCCCTAATTCGGCAACTTTTTCTCGAGCCATTTTACTTTCCTCCCGTTATGGTGCCATGAGCTACCCGACATCAATAATACCGGTGAAGACCCGATTTGCTGGTCCTTCAAGGATGACATGGTTATTGTCTATCCAGCTTATCTTCAGGTCACCTCCAGGAAGATGCACGGTTGCAGAACGGTCTGTTTTATTGTTTAGCGCGCAGGCTACGAGAGTTGCGCAAGCGCCGGTACCGCAAGCTAGCGTCTCACCGCATCCTCTCTCCCAGACACGAAGCTCAATCTCCCCTCGCCCAAGGATATTTGCAAACTCGACATTGGTTTTCTGTGGGAAGTGCTTGCTTGCCTCGACTTTCGGGCCAAGCGTTCTAACCGGCGCAGTTTTTACGTCGTCGACAAAGATGATGCAATGGGGATTGCCCATGGAGACACACGTTGCTTTAATTTCACTATCGTCAACTATTAAGGGTTGGTTGATGAACCTTTCGGTATCGGCACTGACCGGCACTTTAGATGATTCCAGAATTGGCTCACCCATATCGACTTTAGCTCTGACTGCCCTGCCGTGATTGAGCATTAGCTCTACTATCTTGATCCCGGCTCTTGTTTCAATATTGATGGTTGTTTTATCTGTTAAGTTCTCATCGTAAAGATATTTTGCGAAGCAGCGGATTCCATTGCCGCACATCTCAGCAATCGACCCATCTGAGTTATAGAAGTCCATAAAGAAATCGGCGACTTCAGATGGACGCACAAACATCAACCCATCCGATCCGATGCCAAAGTTACGGTTGCATAGCCTTGCAATCTCTTCTTGAGAAAGAGATATCTGGCCGCTCAAATTATCTATAATAATAAAATCGTTGCCTATGCCCTCATACTTTGCAAATTTTATTTGCACCTGGCCACCCTTCGTTCAGACTGAATTATTAATGAATCCATCCTTCTTTAGCATATCTATTATCTCGTCAACGACCTCGTTGATGGATTTATCGTCAACATCTATCCACTTGACCCTTGGGTCTGCGCGGAACCAGGTAAGCTGTCTCTTTGCGTATTGTCTGGTACGAGCCTTGATAGTTCCAACCGCTTCATCCAGTGATTCTTCACCTTTTAAATAACCAATTAATTCTTTATAACCTATGGCCTGCTGGGAAGTCAAAAACCGTTCATATCCATGCGCCACTAAGTTTCTGACTTCATCGATAAGACCGGCGCTTATCATTTTATCTACCCGCCTGTTTATGCGCTCATGCAGCTTCTGCCTATCCATGGTAAGGCCGAACATCTCAAGGTCGTAAATAGACTCTCGGTTTTTCCATGCCCGGTGAAATTCTGAAAATGGGCGCCCAGTAAGCTCAATTACTTCCAATGCTCTAATAATACGGCGCACGTTTTTTGGATGCACAATATCGGCTGAAGCGGGGTCTTTTTCTATAAGTTCTTTATAGAGAGCATCAGGCCCTTCCCGATCTGCGCGCTTTTCAAGTTTTTTCCTAATTTCTGAAGCTGTTTCACCAGCAGGAAACTCCAGCTTATCTATAACAGCGCGGACGTAAAGACCAGTTCCGCCTACCAATATAGGGATCTTCCCTCTGCTTGCTATATCGTTTATCGCCTGCCTTGCCAGCCGTTGATATTCAGCGACGCTAAATGGCTCTGCTGGGTCGATGATATCAATTAGATAATGGGGTATGTTGCGCATCTCTTCTTGCGTAACTTTAGCGGTACCGATGTTCATGCCTTTATAAATCTGCATAGAGTCGGCGGACACTATCTCCCCGCCAATACGCTTTGCAAGCTCTACGGCAACGTCGCTTTTACCTGTTGCAGTAGGTCCAACGATGGCTATAAGCTTTGTCTTTGGAATTCTAGATCACCTCAGCAGCTGCTTCAAGTTGTTAACCTCAAAGGCTACTTATCGTTGATTTTTCTCTGTTAATTTACAAGTATATGGTCTGAGATGCTAAGGGCTCATGTCATTTGCAGTTAAGAAGAACTTCTATTACTAGCCTCTTTGTAGGAGGTCTTTCATTCATATCTTGTGACCTTAAACCTGTATAACTCTACCTCTTCGTGGGGCTTTATGCCGGCTTTTTGTTTGGCAATCGCTATTTGTTCATCGACGGTCTCAACACCGTCAATGTTTGGCAGGAGCAGGCCGGTGTTATACCCTCGCCTTACTATAACTCCGTAAACCTTGGGGTCCAGCATAAGATCGGATGGTATTTTTTCCGGTTCATCAAGTATGTCTACGGAATAGCGAATCTTCGGCAGTTCATCTTTTACCACCGGCAGAAATCTCGGGTCTTCAGTTGCCGCCTGGATTGCATTTACCATGATTTCCTCTGCAATGTTTGCTTGTGTAGGTGTAATGGTCCCTACGCAGCCCCGTAAATGGTCATCTATTTTAAGGCACACGAATACTCCTGCTCTCTTGTTAAGCAGGCTTGGTGATGTACCCTTAGGTGGCTTAACCGGGTGGCCCACTGTAAAATATTGCTCAAGACTATATTTAGCGAGCCTGACTGGTTCGCTTACCTCAGGTTCCTTGGGCGGCAGTTCTTCGACCTGGATGGTATAAAGATCTCTATCTAAGGATACGGTTCCTGGGTAGATGGCAGCGACCATGTATCCCACGCCGAATGGAGCCTCGTAAGAGAGCACATTTGTTCTGATCTCGTAATTGTTAAACGCACCCGACAGAGCGTATATCGAGCGAAGCCCACACTCGCCTGCAGATTCGATGAGTGCAGGGTCAAGTTGCCTGAGTTCGTCAAAGTAGCCGGTATCAAAAATCTCCTCGATTCGCGCATCAAAATCAACCGCGCGTGGATTATATCCTGCCGGTGCACCGGGTATGAGCCTGTGGGATAAATCTCCGCTTGCAATCAATGCGATTCTCTTTGGCAATGACTCAGATGCCTGCTGTATGGAAAGCCCTAGCGTATAATGCTCATCGAAACCCCGATAGTCTATCGAGAGCGATACTATCGGCAGCTCAAGATGCTTGCGCAGATAATAAAGGGGAACCATAATACCATGGTCCAGCTCGTCTGAGCCGAGCAGGTCTATAAATCCTCTTCCGACTTTGGTAATGGAGAGCTGGTAGTCATTTGCAGCCCTTAATAATTCGTCGATGAAAGTTAAATCATTTTCAACCGAGAATACAACATCAAATGCGCCAAAGTTTGCCATCGAGCCTTTAAGCACAGGGCTTGCTTTTACTGCAATGCTATCGGCAAACCCTGCGCTGTGAGGAGATACAAATACCAGAGTCTCAGGGTTGGCTTTGGCTACATCCTGGGATAACTCCTCCATAGCCTTTATCGTGGAGGTAACGCGAGCGATATTCTCTCGTCCGACCTCGGGCACTATGATTGGCGGATGAGGTACCAAACAGCCTATAACTACCGGCATTTCTACCTCCATTAGTTCAACAGCAGGACTTCTTTAAGTTCACCCTTTAGAAACCAGGTATGCGCTTCAGTTATGTTAATGATCGCCTCTTTATGAATTAGATCGTTCGAACCGGCAAAGTTAACCACCTTGTTGGTTCGTGTACGCCCGGTTAGCATATTCGGATTCTTCTTACTTACACCTTCTACAAAAACCTCTACATCCCTACCAAGGAGCTCTTTATTTTTCTCAAAACTTAAGTTATTTTGTAGCTTAACGAGCCTATCAAAGCGATCGGCCTTTATTTGAGCCGGTATTTGATTTTCCATCTTAGCCGCTAGCGTTCCCTCGCGGGGTGAGAATATAAATGTAAAGGCCGAGTCGTAACGGGCCTTTTCAACCACATCGAGCGTATCGAGAAAATCGGCTTCCGTTTCTCCTGGAAAACCAACCATAATATCCGTAGTCAGGCTTACTCCCGGTATTGCCGCATATATCTTTTTAACCGTTTTGAGATATTCCTCTTTTGTGTATTTTCTATTCATAGCCTTAAGAATCCTGTTTGATCCTGCCTGTACCGGCAGATGGATGTGTTCGCAAACCTTTTTATTGCTTGCAACCGCCTCGATAATATCATCTGTCAGGTCTTTAGGATGTGAAGTCGTAAACCTTATGCGTTGCAGGCCGGCGATATTATTTAGCTCATTGAGTAATTTCGCAAATTCGCTTTTCTTGTAAATATCGCGCCCATAAGAGTTTACGTTTTGTCCAAGAAGGGTTATTTCGATAACACCATCGGCAACAAGTCGCTCAACTTCAGCGATTATATCTTCAAGCGGCCTGCTTAGTTCGCGGCCGCGGGTAAGCGGCACGATGCAATAAGTGCAAAAATTATTACAGCCGATGATAATAGGTACCCAGGCGTGGTGTTTCTCCTCGCGTACGCTTGGCAAAGTTGTCGGCATTATCTCTATTGCATCCGCTATTTCGCAAATAGCTGTTCTTCCCTGTTCGACAGACTCTATCATATGGCCGAGGTTGGGCATATTATGCGTGCCGAAGACGATATCGGTGTGCGGTGCCTTTTTAAAAATTAGCTCACGTTCTTTTTGAGCTACGCATCCACCAACGGCGATAATAAGGTTGGGGTCGTTTCTTTTCCTGGCCCTTAAGTTATTGAGATTACCAAAAAAGCGGTCTTCGGCATGCTCTCTTACCGTGCAGGTATTAAATATAATTATTTGAGCGGCATTTGGGTCATCGGTTTGCGAGTAACCGTGCTCGGTAAGAAGACCGGCTATACGCTCAGAATCATGCTTATTCATTTGACAACCAAAAGTAGTAATATGGAATTTCTTCATGCAATTATTTTAGCAAATCTGTGTTAAGAGCGCAGGTCTAGAGCGAGGGCAAGTCTAAGAGCTCTAAGGTGCCATTGCCGGAGGAAGTGCCCAGGGGCCGGGGTTCTGGGCTCAGGGAAGCCTTGGCACATTAAGACCTATTGCGGGTTTAACTACTGCCTTTCTTTGTTGGCAGCTAGTTTTAGCGTATCGACAACTGCATCTGGCACGCTAATTGAGCCTATTCGAAGACCGTGAGTGGATACGGGGCCGTGGTCATCCGAGCCGCCTGTAACAATCAGGCCGTATTCTTTAGCCAGCCTCAAGTAGTGCTCGATTTGATCGGCAGTGTGTTCCGCGTGATATGCTTCAAGACCATTTAACCCCATTTTAATAAGCTCAGGGATGTACTCGTCTATTTTAGCAAGTCCGGGGTGTGCGAAAACCGCTATTCCACCGGCTTCGTGAACAAGCGAAATTGCTTTATCGGTTGGATAGACAAACTTCTCACGAAAACACGGCGCACCGTGTTTTAAATACTTATTGAAAGCTTCTCTGACATCAGGCACGTAGTTTTTTGCAAGTAGTGCACGGGCTATATGCGGACGGCCTATGGATGCCTGTTCTGCAATCTTAAGGACATCTTCGAAAGTTATATTAAGACCCAGGTTCCTGAGGCAATCAATAATTACTTTGGCACGCTCGATGCGAGCCTGTCTTAAATACGTGAAATAATCGAGGAGTTTTGTATCTTTATAATCAATAAAATAGCCGAGAATATGAACATCTCGGCTATTATACTTTGAACTAAGCTCAACTGCCGGTATTACCTCTATACCCAATTTGATTGCGTATGCCAGCGCTTCATCTATTCCCCCAACGGTGTCGTGGTCGGAAATAGCTATCGTCTTAAGGTTTAAACTGGCTGCAATTTCCACAACCTCGCCCGGGCTTAAGCTGCCATCGGATGCAGTTGTGTGAAGGTGTAAATCGACCGGCATATAAGCTACAATGCTTTACCTAGGCTCAATTATTAACTTGATCGCAGTGCGTTCCTCACCTGAAATTGAGATGTCGGTGAATGCGGGAACGACAACCAGGTCTAAGCCGCTCGGCGCCACAAAGCCTCTTGCTATCGCGATAGCTTTTATGGCCTGGTTTAAAGCTCCTGCACCAATGACCTGGATCTCGGCTCCACCGCGTTCCCTTAGAACACCAGCTAGAGCGCCAGCAACAGAGTTTGGACTAGATTTTGATGAAACCTTTAGTACTTCCATTTTATCCTCCTTGGCGGCGTACCACTATTGCTATACACGCCTGTAATTCAAGATTTGACACTACTTTTCAAGTTCCTGCTAAATTATAACAGATATTGGCATTAATTACCTTTCGATTGTACCTTAATCGTAACTTTAATACAATCCTTATCTACTCTGACCTCTGGATTTTCTGCTAGCTCCATAAAATATTTATCTGTTATTGTTCTACAACTGCTACCGATAATTCCAGCCAGCTGTTTAAGGTCTTCCTGCGATATGCGCCTAGCAAGAGGCTCTGGTTTTAAAAGATCAACTTTTCTTTCAGGCTCTTTGCACTCTTTTTGCGCATTGAGCGTTTCAAGCATCGGTTTTAGAGGCTCTACTCTCGAACTCATTATTCGCTGGGCATTCCTGACCGATATTTTAAGACCCAGTTTTCTTTCAGCCACATCGGCCAAAATTGCCGCGGATTTTACCGAGCCTACTGATCGCCAAATCTTATAATCCCTGGTTTTTTCGCCATCGCTGCTATTCATATCTTGCGCGCAAAGATAATGCATAGTCGCTAAAACCTCAGATGGCGAACCTAAATATATCTCAAGGTCCTGATGGTCGAGATTAAACTCGAGCACAGTCCTTATGATATTGTGAGGTCCTCTGATAATTATCGGCTCACCTTTTCGATACTTTATAGTTGGATATGTCGATTGATCCTTTCTTTCAGATAATAATCCCATGCTGGTTTGTACCCTAAACACGCTGCCCCTACCGGGTGCTGAGAATACAAGTTCCACATCATCAGCAACCTGTTTTATGGAAAATAGCGCCATTCCCCTACCATGGATGCCATACCTATCGGTTATAACGTTATCGAGCTTGGAGGTTACGCGGGGTTCGAATATCTTCTCGTGCAGTTCAGGTGGTATACCGCAAGCGTCGTCAATGATTGTTACTTTTCGGATGAGGTTGTCTTCTTTTGTGGAGGCTATAAATATCCTGGACGCACCTGCATCTCGTGAGTTTCTAAGCATCTCAAGAACAATATCCTCCATCGATTGAATGTCATGTTTAGCCTGGCGCCTTTCTGCCTCGCTCGTATTTAGACGGACGAAGCCCTGCCCCAGATCTTCTTCGATTTTTAGATATTGCTCGCCTGTAAGGTTTGCCACGAAGGTAAGCAACGAATAGTCTTTAATCTCTGACATATAAAACCTAGCGTTAGTCCTGCATATAATGTATATATTGTTCTATGGAAAGGTCGATTTGTCAATTAAAATGCAGCGCATGTAGCGAATGTTAACATAATTTACCTCTTTTAGCGTAGGTCAAGCGTTTAGCAAAATTCGGTGTGCCGGCGCTAAATGGGGGTCGGAAGTGTTGGTATTCGTACCGCAGTGCTACCGTGCTGCCTTTAACTGGGGCTGTTAATGGCATCACTAGGGAACTAAAAAGGTGGAGACAAGCCCCACCTTTCGAATTTACAATCAAGTTTTCTACGAGCATTTACTTTGCGTACTCTACAGCCCTATGCTCTCTAATGACGATTACTTTGATTTGGCCTGGGTATTCCAGTTCAGCCTCAATCTGCTTAGCTACATCGCGCGCAAGCATTGCAGCCGAGGCGTCATCAATATCTTCAGGCTTTACCATGATACGAAGCTCACGGCCCGCTTGCATAGCATAGCATTTCTCGACGCCTGGATAAGACTCGGCAATTGTCTCGAGCTTCTCGAGGCGTTTGACATAGCTCTCAAGAGTTTCTCTTCTAGCCCCAGGTCTTGCACCCGATATGGCATCGGCTGCTTGGACAAGAACCGCTTCAACAGAATTTGGCTCGCAATCGCCATGGTGCGCCTCTATGGCATGGACGACGTTAGCGTGCTCATGGAATCTTTTGGCAAGTTCTGCACCGATCACAGCGTGCGGGCCTTCTACCTCATGGTCGATTGCCTTGCCAATGTCGTGAAGAAGACCTGCCCGTCTTGCAAGCCTCATATCTGCACCAAGCTCTGCTGCCATCATTCCTGCAAGATGTGCGACCTCGATGGAGTGCTGAAGGACATTTTGGCCGTAGCTTGTTCTATACTTGAGCCTTCCAAGCACTCTTACAAGCTCTGGGTGTAGCCCGTGGATATCAGTATCGAATGTTGCCTGCTCTCCAACCTCGCGGATATGGGCCTCTACTTCATCTCGTGCCTTTGCATACATTTGCTCGATCCTGGCCGGGTGTATGCGCCCGTCTGCTATAAGCCGCTCAAGCGCGAGTCTTGCAATTTCCCTTCTAACCGGATCAAAGCTTGAGAGAATGACCGCTTCAGGCGTATCGTCGATTATCAGGTTGATTCCCGATAAATTCTCAAACGCTCTGATGTTTCGACCTTCCCTCCCAATAATTCTGCCTTTCATCTCATCATTCGGCAGTGGCACAACAGAAACAGTTGTTTCTGCAACATGGTCTGCTGCACATCTCTGTATGGCAAGGGCAATTACGTTTCTGGCGCGCTTATCTGCTTCATCTTTTGCCTTAGCCTCAATGTCGCGGATCATCATCGCAACCTCATGTTTGGTTTCGTCCTCGACTCTCTTCATAAGAAGCTGACGTGCTTCTTCCGCGGAAAGTCCAGCGATTTGCTCAAGCAGTTTCAGCTCTTTTTCATAAATTTCGGAGAGCTCGCTTTCGATTCTACTGATCTCTCTTTCGCGATCCGCAAGTGACCGCTCTTTCTTGTCCAAGTTGTTTACCCGTGCATCAAGAGACTCTTCTTTTTGAGCTAATCGTCTCTCTATGCGCTGGATTTCATTCCGCCGTTCGCGCAAATCGCGTTCTGCTTCTGAACGCAGGGCATGAATTTCATCTTTAGCATTAATCAAGGCCTCTTTCTTTTTGGTCTCAGCTTCCTTCTCTGCTTCAGATATGATTCGCTTTGCAGCTTCTTCGGCGGAGGCAAACTTGGCTTCTGCGGTTGTCTTTCGTACCATGTATCCTGCAGCTACACCGATCGCAGTTGCTACAACGGCTACGATTACTGTTACTATCGCACTCATTGTTGCCTCCTTTTTTGAAATAAAAATGCCGAGCGATTGCTCGGCAAAAACCCTTTACTAAGGCTAATACAGGCTTAACTTCAGCAGCTATTTATAATGCTGCTGCGAGCCAACACCTGTTCTCATCTGTAGTTTTTCCAATCTATGTAAAACTAAATGAGTGTTCTTAGTAAAGCATTTCTGCCTGTCATCTACGTTTCTATACTATAATTACAGCAATATAGTGTCAAGAAAATTAATCAACTGCGCAGGCGCCAGGGTTATCGAAAAAAGTTTGTAAGCCTTTTGTGCGCCAAATTCTTGTTGTAGCAGAGTACAAATGCAAGAAAAAGAGGAATGGGATTATGGAGCCAGAGTTTAACCAAGGCCTCGGAGTTTAATCTGAGTTTAATTGGTTTTTATAATTATTGCATTTGTAGAGGGCAGGCTTTTAGCAGCTAAACTATTTTTCATTCTAAGCCTTCGTTTCTGATGATGTCCTTGCACACATCATAGACGACCGAGGAACTATATCCGCGCCTTAACAGAAACTGGCTGAGCCTGCGGTAGATAACGTTTTTATCGATGCCTTTATAGGAGGGCAATTTTGTTTCGGCAAGTTCTTTAGCTCGGGCATATTCGTCCTCTTCCGAGAGTGATTCTTCAAAAGCACTGGAAATTATTTCATCAGGCACGCCCTTTAAGCGCAGTTCTTGCTTGATACGCCTTTTTCCATAAAGGTTTGAACTCATGCGGCCATTCATCCAGGCTCTAGCAAAGTTATCATCATTAAGATAACCAAGGTCTTTTAGTTTTCCGATAGCTTCTTCGATGATATTAGGTGCAAAGCCAGCCTTTTTTAGACGGCTGGATACTTCATGGACGCTTCTTGAGCGGTAGGATAAAAGGAGGACGGCACGGTCTACCGCACGCCGTTTTTCCAGTGAATTTATTAATTGGTCAAGCTCTTCTAGAGTAAAGCGCTGACCTTCGTGGAGACCAAGCTCAGCAATGATGTCCGTATCATATGCTTTCCAGAACCGTCCATCTAAAAAGATGGATGTTCTCCAAGGGTGTTTTTCCTGCTGCTGCAGCGCTGTTATTTTCATCCTCTATTTCCCTCATGGAAAAAGAACTATTAACGTTAAGACATCCTGTTAGGACTTAACTGTCTCGGTCTCTATTGCCTCGGCGTCATCGGTTTTTACTAGCCCGACCTTCTCCCTCACTTTAGTCTCGATATCTAATGCGAGCGCTTTGTTGTCGACGAGGGTCTGTTTTGCCGCTTCGCGGCCTTGGCCCAGGCGCTCCTCGCCATATGTATACCAGGAGCCGCTCTTATTAACAATGCCGTGCTCAACAGAGAGGTCAAGTATGCTTCCTTCTTTTGAGATGCCCTCGCCGAACATGATATCGAACTCGGCTTGTCTAAAAGGCGGGGCTATTTTATTCTTGACGATTTTAGCCCGCACCCTGTTACCGGTAACCTCAGTTCCCTGTTTGATAGAATCTGCTTTTCGGATATCAATTCTAACCGAGGCATAGAATTTAAGTGCTCTACCGCCGGGCGTTGTCTCGGGATTGCCAAACATAACGCCTATTTTCTCTCTAAGCTGGTTAATAAAAATAGCTGTGGTTTTTGATTTATTGATCGAACCACTTAGTTTTCTCAATGCCTGGCTCATGAGACGTGCCTGCAAACCAACGTGGGAATCGCCCATCTCGCCCTCGATTTCGGCTCTCGGTACAAGCGCCGCTACAGAATCGATTACGATGACATCTATAGCGCCGGAGCGGACAAGCATATCAGCGATCTCCAATGCTTGCTCGCCAGTATCCGGTTGTGAGATGAGCAGCTCTTCAGTGTTGACACCCAACTTCTTGGCATATATGGGGTCGAGCGCGTGCTCGGCATCAATATAAGCGGCTACACCGCCCATCTTCTGGGCCTCTGCCGCGATATGAAGTGCAAGAGTTGTCTTACCGGAGGATTCAGGACCGTAGATCTCTATAACTCTGCCTCTGGGTACGCCACCGACTCCAAGTGCGATATCAAGTGCAAGCGCTCCCGTAGGGATGACCTGGATATCCATCCTTGTAGGATGCTCTCCAAGCTTCATCAAGGAACCTTTTCCGTACTTTCTCTCTATTTGTTCTTTGGTTAATTCAATTACTTTATCCCGGTCCATGCTTCCTCCCAGAGTTGTGGTTTAGCGAATTCATAAGGAAAGACCCTAACTTAGGATATACGAACGGATGTTCGTTGTCAAGTGCTGTGATGCGAATTCAAGTATGCCCAGTTAGCGGTCATGTCACATACTATACGAGTTGTGCTTTTGCACAATAATACTTGTGCTCTAAGTTTACCTTTCAGGCTGCCGCCTGGCAAGCGGATTTTTGCGAACCATGAACTGAAAGACACCGTTTGTCTATCCCTGCAGCGGAATAAACCTGATCGCTTCGTATTCGGCGCCTGTGGGTTTCAGGCGGCTCTGAAATATGGTTATGCCGTCCACATTTACCACCCGGCCTGAAATCTCTCCCGACGGCATCTGTGTTGCTGCACTTTCGATAGATGTTGGGATTCTGATCCTGGCCAGCGTGATATGTGGTTTGAAGGGCTTCTTCTCGATCTCGAAGCCAAGCGGAGCCAGGCTTTCTTCAATGGCTTTACTTAATTCTATCAGCTCGCTTGAACCGTGTGATATGCCCACCCAGAGGACACGCGCTTTCCTAGAGCTTGGGAATCCTCCCACGCTATCAAGTGAGAAATAGAATTTCCTGAAGTTTTTTATCGCATTCTCAATGGCATTTACTATTTCATCAAGTTTTTCGTCCTCTGTAGAACCTAGAAATTTAAGGGTGAGATGGATATTTTCCGGTGACACCCACCTTGTATTGCTTAGCTGGGATCTTAGCGGTTCGGAGATATTGTAAAGCACATGTTTTAGGTGGGACGGCAACTCTATGCCCACGAATAAGCGCAATGTCAGGTCTACATCCCTCCAGACTGTTCAAAATTATCCAGAATATAATACCGCAGCATATCAAGGGCTGCATTCGCACTTTTTAGCCTTATGATGTCCCTTGAGCCAAAAAAGACGTATTTATTACTGTAGCTGGTGCTTTCATGCGACAAAGCGATGTAAATCAGGCCTACTGGCTTATCGGGAGTCCCACCGGTTGGTCCTGCTATTCCCGTTATGGAAAGCCCAATATCTGAACCTAGCCTATTTCTTACGCCGACCGCCATAGCCAGAGCGGTCGCCGCACTTACAGCGCCTTGTCTTGCCAGCGTTTGTTCTGATACATTAAGCAGCGCCACTTTCGCATCGTTGCTGTATGAGATAATGCCTCCAAGAAAATAATCTGAACTTCCTGATATATCCGTAATTTTCTTGGATGTTAAACCTCCGGTACAGGATTCCGCCAGGGCAAGCGTCAGGTCATGCTTTTTTAATAGTCTTCCGACAACTTCTTCAAGCGTGTCCTCATCAAATCCGAAGACTATCGGTCCTAACCGCTCGATGAACCTGGATTCTGCCTCCTCAATGGCTTTGGCTGCCTCCTCTTCGCTGTTTCCTCTAGCCAGAAGCTGTAGTTGTATCTCGCCCGGAAATGCGATGATTCCGACTGTTACGTTTTCGAGGCTTTCCATAATGTCTTTAACCGATTCTTCAAGCGTTGCTTCAGTGCGAGCGGTGGTACGTAAAACTCTTACTTTATAGGTTTCATTTATAAGGTAGCGCGAATTTAACCAGGGGATGACATCTGTTTCGAGCATTTCTTTCATCTCACGCGGAACGCCGGGAAGGGAGATAACAAACCTGTTATCTTTTTCAAGGATTATTCCCGGTGCGCTTCCTATAGTCGGAATAATCGGCTTTGCTCCGGATGGGAGATATGCCTGGCGGTATGTTATCTCGGGCAAGGGCGTTGTTCTTGGCCCGTATCTCTCCTTGATGATATCGGCTAGCCAGTGCTGAAATTCGAGCTTGCAATCTACAGCATCGCAAATCGCTTCGCGAGTCAGGTCGTCAACAGTGGGTCCAAGTCCTCCCGTGATAATCACACCGTCAACTTCGGCCAAAGATTTACGTATCGCCTTTGAGATCAGGCTTACATTATCGGGAACTCCTATCTGATAATTGCAGGAGTACCCTTCCTTACCCAGCCGCTTGGCGATGTAGGCTGCATTGGTGTTGACGGTAAGACCCAATGTTAATTCTGACCCAACGGAGATTATGTTGTAACGCATTGTTCTTTAATTCCTTAACTTCTTACTTTATCCGGCCGGTAAAGCACATTACGCGATTTTGTGAAGTAGTCGATTCCGGATAAGATTGTCAGGATTACGGCAATGGCTATCGCCAGTAAACCTAAGGATATACCAAATAGGCTATATGGGACATTAATTATAACTATAATTATAGCAATAATTTGCGAAATTGTTTTTAATTTACCCCAGATACTTGCGGGAATTACTTTATTCTCGGTTAAGGCTACCAGTCGTAAGCCGGAGACTGCGAACTCGCGTGTGATAATTATAACTGCAACCCAGGCCGAGAGCCTGCCCAACTGTACAAGGGATACAAGTGCTGCCGATACGAGCAACTTGTCGGCAAGCGGATCAATAAGCTGCCCAAATGCTGTAACCTGTGACTGGCTTCTCGCAACATATCCATCGACTGTGTCTGTGATTGCCGCAATCGCAAAAATCAGTGCCGCGATGTAGGAACCGATAGGTTGCGGAGCCGATAAAAGGAATATCATAAAAAGCGGTACGAGAAGTATTCTAGAAATTGTTATTTTGTTTGCCAGCCCCACCAACTGACCTCCCATAAAAATCGCAACTATCGAACCCATCAAAGTAAGTCTTGATTATCTGGCCTGGCTGTAGATCACCGCTGACAAATGTATAACCATCCACCTCGGGTGCCTGCCACCAAGCCCTTCCCTCAAATAATCCTGCTTCTGTTTCGACTTCTCTTTCGATCAGCACGTCGAATGTTTTTCCAACTCTACTGTTATTTCGCTCCTGACTGATATAATCCTGCAAGGCGTTTAATTGGTGGTATCTCTCTTTTACTATGCGATCTGGGATGCGGTTAGGCAGCTCGGCGGCTTTTGTTCCCTCTTCTGGTGAATATTCAAAGATACCAAGATAATCGAACTTGGCTCTTTGCACAAAATCCGCAAGCTCATCAAAGTCGTTATCTGTTTCGCCGGGATAACCCACGATCACTGTTGTCCTCAGGACAACATCTGGAATGACTCGGCGCAGCCAGGCTATCTGGGCAAGATAGTCAGAGCCGGCACCGTGGCGGTTCATGGCATGAAGTATCCTCGGGCTTGCATGCTGGATCGGGATATCTAGGTAAGGCAGGATCAGCCGGTTGCTTTTTATCATATCGATTAGCTCATCGTTTATAAAATGGGGCTGCAGGTACAAGAGTCTGATCCACTTGATATTTTTAAAGCCTCTCATGGCGCTGAGAAGCTCTACAAATCTGCTTTTACCGTATAGGTCATAACCATACCTGCCGGTATCTTGCGCAATAATGTTTACTTCTTTAGCGCCTTTCTCATCGAGAAAGTGTGCTTCATCCAGCACTTTTTCAAACGGTTTGCTCCGGAAGTTTCCCCGGATTTGCGGTATCGCGCAATAGGCACAGCGATTATCACAGCCGTCCGCAATTTGCAGGTAGGCATACGGCAGGTCAGATAGAATCCTCTCAGGATAAGCGGTAAAGTCATGCCTGGGGGCAGATGGCTCAATGTTTTCGAATACGTCAGTTTTGATCATATTAGCAATATCGAACTCATTAGAAATTCCAACAAGAAGGTCTATTTCAGGGATCTCCTTGGCAAGGTCGTAGTAGTACCGCTGTGCAAGACAGCCAGTTACTATTATCTTTTTATGGTTCGACCGGTTTTTGAGCTCTACCAGCTCGAGGATGGTATCTATGGATTCTTGCTTTGCGGCCTCTATAAAACCACAGGTATTGACAATAATATAATCGGCTACACCAGGGTTTTCAACCAAGGAAATACCCTGTTTTATCAGTGAGCCTTTTATATGCTCGCTATCAACGGAGTTTTTTGCACAGCCAAGCGTAATAACCGCGGCCTTTTTCGATAAAATATTGCCTTCCTCCCCGGCAAAACTGTTAAAGTGGCGATTCTGGTTGAGAATCGAAAAAAGATTGAATTATCTAAAGATTATTTAAAAGCCAAGGGCTTTTATTTTTCTAGCCTATTTCCGGTTCGACCAAGACTCAATTCTTTGAAACTTAATTCTAAATTTTATAGTCCGCCGCTAAACCTACTCGCAAATCCAGGACAGATTTGTAATAAAATTATACAAGCCTGGATATTTTGGGTCTAGAGTCGACCTAAGAGCCAGAGATTAAAATTAGAAAGCAGAAAGCAATAAGCAGATAGTAGATATTAGGTAGTAGATTAAATTGTTGGGAATTAGAATTGGTTAATGAGGGTTTTGCCGGCTTAGAGCTGTTTCTAATTTGCGGATATTAAGTGTATTATCTAGGAGCCATAGCTCAGTAGCTCAGAAATCGTAACAAGCTCGTACCCCCTTCTACGGAGGGCGTCTATTACTTTAGGGAGAGCTTCCGCGGTATGCCAGCCCCTTCCATTGGCGTTCATAACAATAATAGACCCCCCGCGCGTACCTCTTTTTACGGTATATAGGATGTCATCCGCTGACGTGTTAAGGCTTAAGTCTTGTGTATGCACATCCCATCTAACCGGTATAAGCCCGCAGCTATCAGCGACTTGTAAAGCCTTTTGATTGGATATACCAAATGGAAACCTGAAATAAACCGGTGTTACCCCGGTAATAAATTTTATGCTTTCCTGTGCCTTTGTTATTTCAAAACTCATCTGGTCGGGTGTAAGTCCAGTAAAGAGCTTACCCGCATATGACATATTGCCTATCTCAAAAAGTTCGTTGTTGCTGATCGACCTGGCATCTTGAGAGTGTGACTCTGCCCATCTGCCGCCCATAAAGAAGGTCGCCTGTACTTTCTTATCTATTAATACGCGCAGGATGGTTTTATCAAGGCCTGCTCTTTGACCTTGCCTCTCGTAGAGATTAAACGTTAAAGCAACCAGTTTAGATTCTCTGGGCCCGTGTTCGATTTCACTGGACACAACTGTTGAGGGGAAAGAGGTTTTTCCTTTTGTGTAACCCTTAGGCGAGGTTGAAGATGAATTCTTAGAGCCGCTACTCGCAATTGACTTGAGCTTAATTCGGTATTTACCGTGGCTTGATTTACTCTCAGCAGCAAGCGTTGCAAGATTTCCTGGTCCTGCGCTAGCTGTGCGCATAGAGCTGTCCACACTCTGCTCGTGCGTTGGTTTATTCTTTCGGTGATCGAAAGTATAGGACGGTAGGGCTCCTATTAATAGCCCCAGACCAATGGTTACAAGAATCGCAATCACCTTATGTCCCTTAGCCAACTATCCATCTCCCCCGAGTACAAGCATATATTTGCTTCGGTTGCTAAGCGATTAATATATAAGTACTAGTACTTAATACTAATCGCACATACCTTATATTAGCAGTCTTTAGATTAACATGCCAGGGCAAACCAAATATTTTTCTTTGAGTGATCAACTATGTTCAGCCGCTAGGTGTTTATCCGCTGGGGTTTGATGTGAAAGCAAAAGAAGTTACAGGACCTTATTAAGGTATGTTTACGGCAGCAATATAAATACCAGCTGTATCAAATATGTACAAAATGCTGTTTATGAGGGATAATGTAATGGTCCTAGTGATCGGGCCTCCTGCCAGATAATCATATCTTGGTAGTAAA
Organism: Bacillota bacterium; assembly: GCA_023511485.1. Lineage (NCBI taxonomy): Bacteria > Bacillati > Bacillota > Bacillota bacterium. The sequence continues at coordinate 17,561 of JAIMBH010000016.1, forward strand.
TTTTGTGCCTGTGCATGGGGATAGATTCAGGCGCATTTGTGTCGATTATCTGGAGGTGAAACATGGCTCAAGGAAAAGTAAAGTGGTTTAACAACGGAAAAGGCTTTGGCTTTATCGAACAAGACGAAGGGAAAGACCTTTTTGTTCACTTTAAATCGATTCAGGATTCCGGATTTAAGAGCCTCAATGAGGGCGATATAGTCGAGTATAGCATTGGTACCGGACCGAAGGGTGATATGGCGATTGATGTAAAAGTTATCGCTAGAGGCCCAGCATCGAGAGAAAAACGACCACAGGAACGCAAATATGCTCACGCCTATAGTAAGCCGCGAATCAACGATAAGCCCTTTAACAATAGTCTCGAAGATCAGCTGAAGGCTCTTCGCAAAAGCAGTAAGGAGAATCAGCAGGATTTAGTCAACAGATTAAAACGCAGGTAAATTAAGGGCTGCTCACCAACTGGCAGACAGATACCTATTCCTGTTTGCCAGTTGGATATCAAGAGAGGGGCATTTCAAAGATAACCCAATCGCGGAAGGTGTGTATGGTTAAACGGTCTAGCTTTGGTTACGTTATGTAATCAATTCTCGACTTACTGCGGCAAGAAGATAAGAATTTTATTGTTTGACTTCTGCAGGCGGATTTTATTTACAGCTCACGGCTACCTGTAGTTTGTAAACTGCAGCGGTACACCGAAGTCATGTTCTCTGACGGCCCGGATGACTTTTTGCAGGTCATCTTTACTTTTGGCGCTAACTCTGACCTTGTCCCCTTCTATAGCGACCTGGACTTTAAATTTTAGGTTCTTTATGAATTTGTTGATTTCACGGCCTTTATCCGCATCGATGCCTTGGATGATATTAACTGTTTGGCGAAGGGTTCCACCGGATGCCGGTTCGGGTTTCTTATAATGAAGGGCTTTCAGGTCAATGCCCCGGCGCACCAGCTTGGTGTGAAGAACATCTTGCACGCTTCTTAGCTTGTAATCATCATCGGCCTCAATAGTGATCTGGCCTTCATTTTTGCTCCAGTAGACCTTGCTTTTAGAGTTCTTGAAGTCATACCTTGTCGATATTTCCTTGTTGGCTTGATTTATTGCGTTATCTATTTCTTGCAGATTTACGGTCGAAACTATATCAAACGAGTTATCTTTTGCCACTTGCTGCCAACCTCCGTTTATGGCTTTGTAGTCGTAGTCGTTTTGCTCGTGGTCTTTGCAGTTATCGTGGAAGATGTCTTTTCCGTTGACGAGCTGCCTCTAGTTGTAGTTGTTTTACCTGAGGTTTTATCTGCGGTAAACGTTTGGTCAAAAATACCATTAACAGTTTTGTAATCAGCGCTTGTAATCTTCTTCCCGTTGTAAATTATCTCGACGTTGGTTACATTCCCTATTCTTAAGCGAACACTTGAATCACCCTTAAACTGTTTAGTTTCTCCTTTATGGATTATGCCTTCAAAGGCTTTCTTATCATCTACAAAAGCCTTAGTCCACGAACCCGTGTCGCCTATACCGGTTACTTTTATGATAACGTCAAGCTTGCCGTCATTAACGCCCAATTTTGCCGGCGCTTGAGTGGTTACTGTTGTGGCGGCTACTGTAGTTGGCACAGTCTTTTTGGTTTTTACTTCCTGGACGACCATTTTCGGTTCTTTAGAGACGAATTGCTGATAGGCGCCCCAAACAATCAGTGAAATAAACAATACCGCTATTGCGCCTATGCCGACTGCAGGCTTAAACCATGCGGGTCTTTTTTTGCTTTTGACCCTGATATTTGATGAGAGTGACGAGAGATCGCTTTCGTCTTTGTATGCGTAGAGACCGCGATACTGCTGGATGAGAGGTATGTGGTCGATTCCTAAATAATTCGCATAAGTCTTTATGAAACCTTGTGTGTATATACTGGACGGCAGGTTGTCGAAATCGTCTTTCTCTAAAGACTCTATGAACTTAGCTCTTATTTTTGTATCAAACTCGACCTCTTTAATGCTTTTTCCTGCCCTGTGTCGAGCTTCAGATAAAATATGCCCGATTGACTCATTGTACATCGATTTACCTCCGCAGGTGAGCTTACAGTTGCATATTAGAGCAGAACTTAATTCTTAACTTAACATAATTACAATGATTTAAAAAGCACGCGCTTAAACGACCTTAGTTCTCCTCCTTTGCCATCAGCTCATCATATTCTTCAGGTGTAATCAGGACAGCCCTGGGTTTGCTCCCCTCATAAGACCCGACTATGCCTTTTGCTTCCATCATATCTATAAGCCGTGCGGCTCTTGAATATCCGAGGCGAAGCCTACGCTGAAGCATTGATACTGATGCCTGGCCCGCATTAACAACAATTTTTACTGCGTCATCAAACATGGGGTCGTCGTAGTCAAAGCCGTATTGCGAACGTTTATCTTCAAAGATTTCTTGTCTGTATTCGGGCTTTGCCTGCTTTTTGCAGTAGGTTGTAACTAGTTCAATCTCCTGCTCGGTTACAAACGCTCCCTGAATACGAAGCGGCTTCGAATATACCGGCGTTGAGTAAAGCATGTCGCCCTTGCCGACCAATTTCTCGGCCCCAGGTGTATCCAGTATGACTCTCGAGTCGATTTGTGATGACACTGCAAAAGCTATGCGATGCGTTATATTCGCCTTAATAAGGCCAGTAATGATGTCAGTCGATGGTCTTTGCGTTGCAACTATCAGGTGTATTCCTACCGCTCGGGCAAGCTGTGCAATGCGGCATATTGCATCTTCAACCTCCCCAGCAGCGACCATCATAAGATCTGCTAGCTCGTCGATAACTATTAGCATATAAGGCATAAGCGGAATTTCTTCACCTTTTTGCTTACTTATTATTGCGTTATACTGGTCAATGTTTCGTGCACCGACTTCAGACAACACCTGGAACCTATCCTCCATCTCTCCCACAGCCCACATTAAGGCTGTTGCCGCCTGCTTAGGGTTGGTTATAACCGGTGTCACAAGATGCGGTATGTCGGCATAAAGGTTTAACTCGACTCTCTTCGGGTCGATAAGAATCATCTTTACCTGGTCGGGCTTAGCACGCATCAGCATCGACATTAAGATGGTATTAACACAGACGCTTTTACCCGAGCCGGTGGCTCCTGCAATGAGAAGGTGCGGCATATCACCGATATCTGCAAGTATAGGATTGCCAGAAATATCCTTGCCAATTCCTATAGTAAGAATGCTTTTCTGCTTTTGGAATTCCTCTGTATTTAATATATCACCGAGCGTTACTATCTCACGATACTGGTTTGGTACTTCAATTCCAATTGCAGACTTACCTGGAATCGGAGCAAGTATGCGCACATCTGCAGTTGCCAATGCAAGCGCGATGTCATCAGAGAGGTTAAGCACACTGTTGACCTTGACGCCTGAAGCGAGCTGCAGTTCATAACGGGTCACCGTTGGTCCTTTGATAACCTTAGTTACATGGGCATCAACTTCAAAGTCGCTTAAGACACGCTCGAGCGCCTGGCTATTTTCTTTAACTCCCTTATGGCTCTTTAGTCCACCGCTACCTGATGTTCTCTTTAGCAGGTCTGTTGACGGCAAAAGGTATGTGGTCGCTCCCTCAAGTTCCTTATCTATGTCTATTTTAAGCTGTGTTGTAGGCTTGGTAAGCAAAGTATTGTCTACAATTACTGGGGCTTTTCGCTCCGGTTCCGGCTCGGGCCCCGGTTCCGGCTCGGGCTCGGATTCGTATTGATCCTCTTCCGAATTCGCCATGACCGGTGTTTTTATTTCTGTTCTTTTCTTTTTGCCAGTTTTTTTCTGACTAGCCTGCTGCTCACGCTTGATTCTTATCTTTTCATCGATCCTTGCTCCTGCTTCTTGTACCATTTCAGCCGCTGAGTTAATGAGGTTACCTATGGATATACCTGTAGCCATAACTATACCGATCAAGATAAGCGAGCTAAAAATGATATATGCGCCAACATCGGCAAATAAGAAGCGTATAACGTAAGAAATGCCGGCTCCTAAGATACCTCCGTGCTCAAACAAACTTGGCTGTGCAAACTGCTTATCAAGCGGCACCCGTAAATGAATTATTGCGAGGAGGCTCAAAAAAGACAGCGCCCCCCCAATTGCCGTCATCTCGGATTTCATTTTGACCCTGCCGGTCATCAGAACAAGGCCGGCTGCAATCATACCGAACGGGACGAAGTAGCGCACAATGCCAAAGAGCCACATAAAGGTCTGTGCGAGCAGACGCCCAGCAATCCCGGACGAACTGGAAAAGAGGCTAACAAGAACAAGTGCACCTACGGATATCATCGCTATGCCGTAGATTTCCTCAAGGTGTTCGGAATACTTCTGCGTCTGGTTTGTCGTTTTTGGCACGATTTCACCTATCTTATAACTTTAAAAGCTGCTAAAACCAATGTTAACGTTCCGACAACAAAGCAATATAGGGCAAAAACATAAAGGCTATGTTTTTTAAGATAATCTATAAAGTACTTAATTGCCAAGTATCCGGTTACTGAGGCTGCGATAAATCCTGCGATAAGTATCATCGCACTGCTTATGTGCGACGTCGCATCCATGAGCCCCTTCATATCCTCAACTGCGCCTGCAATAATCGCCGGGATCGAGAGAAGGAACGAAAATCTTGCTGCCTCCTCCCTGGTAAGGCCCCTAAAAAGACCGGCCGCAATAGTACTGCCCGACCTTGAAATACCTGGCAGTATCGATAGACCCTGGGTAAAACCAATAAAAAGCACATCAGAAAGGCGCATGTCTTTAGCGGCGGCTTTTCTCTTTCCTAGCAATTCGCTAGAGATAAGCAAAACTCCTGTTACGAGCAGAAATATGCTTACCAGTACCGGAGATTCAAGCGTATTCTCCAGAAGTTTTTTGATCAGAATATAGACGACTCCTGCAGGCAAGGTTCCAATAATTAAAAACCATGCAAGCCTCGCATGGGGGTCATTTCCTAACTTGCGCGTGCCTATACTTTTGAATAGACCGATTATTAGCTTTTTAATATCCGAATAGAAGAAGGATAGAACTGCTAGCAATGTCCCCAGGTGGACGACTACGTAGAAGGATATGTTTTGCTCAGCACTTATATTCCAGCCAAGGTAGGATGGAAACAGGACCAGATGCGCTGAACTGCTAATCGGTAGGAACTCAGTAAGCCCCTGAACAATACCTAGAACTATCGCCTGTAATAAATTCATTGCCGCCTTTCTGTTAGTCGATTGCTTTTACGGAGTGCAAAGGTGCCGAAGTCAAGAAATAAAATAGAATAGAAAGACATCGGCCCCTGGAATTTTGATGTATTTAAATTTCTACGATAATTGGCATAATCATCGGTCTGCGCTTAATCTGATCATAAATGTAAGAACCTAAAGCTCTTCTTACGTCCGCTTTTAGCACTGCCCAGTCCGTTATTGAATCAGCAGCAGTTCTCTCTAGAGTTGAGACAACGTGCTCCCTTGCTCCATCCAATAGTTCGCCGGATTCTTTCACGTAAACAAAGCCGCGCGTTACTAGGTCAGGGCCGGTTACAAGCTGTCCTGTTTGTTTATCTATGGTTACAACGACAATTAAGATTCCATCGCTGGCCAGCTGCTGCCTGTCTCTTAAGACTATATCGCCTATGTCTCCAACGCCTAAGCCATCGACAAGGACGGCCCCAGCTGTTACCCGTTCCTTCATCTTGGCAGTGCCATTTCCGTCAAACTCGATGACATCTCCATTGCTTGCAATAAAGATATTGCTTTTTGGAATACCCAGATCAAGTGCAAGCGACGCATGGTGCTTGAGATGCCGGTACTCACCGTGGACCGGTATGAAATATTTGGGCTTAACTAAGTTGATGAGCAACTTGAGCTCTTCTTGGGCACCATGCCCTGATACGTGGACGCCCGATATTGACTCGTAATAGACATCGGCTCCACACCTGAAAAGCCTATCTATTGTCTGGAATATCGACTTTTCGTTGCCAGGCACGGCGCTTGCCGAGATGATAACGGTATCGCCTTCCTCAATGTCTATCCACTTATGCTCATGGTTTGCCATTCTGGCAAGGGCCGACAATGGTTCACCCTGACTGCCTGTTGAGAGTACGCAGATCTGTTTCGGTGCAAATTTCTTCATCTCAGCCGGATGAATCATGATTTTCTTGGGAAGCCTTAAGTAGCCCAGCTCGGCAGCGATTTCGATGTTATTTGCCATGCTCTTTCCGGTAACGGCAACCTTGCGGCCAAATCTATGAGCGGTATCTATTACTTGCTGTATGCGGTGGATATGCGATGCAAAGCTTGCTACAACCACTCTTCCTTTTGCTCTTTCAAAAATCTTCCGAAGGTTTTCGCCTACCACTCGCTCTGATGGTGTGTAGCCTTCTGATTCTGCGTTTGTGCTATCGGATAGTAAAGCAAGTACTCCCTTTTCGCGGTAAGAGGATAGTTTATCAAACTCTATTACATTGCCATCTATCGGTGTCTGGTCTAACTTGAAGTCACCTGAGTGTATGATCAAACCAACCGGCGTATGAATTGCGAGACCAACTCCGTCAGGAATCGAGTGGCTCATCCGGAAAAATTCAAGCCTAAAACATCCGATGTTTACGGCGTTCTTCGGGTGTATCTCGATTAACCTGGTGCTTTTAGCAAGATTAAATTCCTCGAGCTTGGGTTTTATGATTCCAAGGGTAAGGCGTGTTCCATAGACTTTGGTGTTTATCTCTTTTAATAGATAAGGCAGTGCACCGACATGGTCCTCGTGACCATGCGTCAGGACTATGCCCCGCACCTTTTCTTTGTTCTTGCGTAAGTAGGAGAAGTCAGGTAAAACCAGGTCGATTCCGAGCATCTCGTCTTCGGGGAACATCAAGCCGGCGTCTATAACAAGTATGTCATCATCGGCCTCAACTACAAACATGTTCTTGCCGACTTCACCCAAACCGCCCAATGGAATCAGGCGGATCTTGGGTCTGTTGCTATGATTATTTTTAGCCATTCGGGCTGTAATCACTCCTAGAAAAATCACAATAAATTAAATATCATTTAATTTTCTCATAACGAGCGTGTACATATCAAGCAGAATAAAACACCAGGGATAAAGCACCGAGGTTTGGGCCAGTAAATGTGCCAATGCTCGGTAAGGGTCTGCAGAGGGTATTAAATTTTAAATCTAGCCAGGTTACAGATCCATAATTTTGTCCAAGCCAATGGTGACCCCCGGATACTCAGATACCGCTTTGATTGCCATGAGAACGCCGGGCATAAACGAAGTGCGGTCTATCGAATCGTGCCTTATAGATAAAGCCTGTCCTACTCCGCCGAAGATCACTTCTTGATGCGCTACAAAACCAGGCAGGCGGACACTGTGTATGTGGACATTATCATATTCTGCACCGAGTGCACCTTTGACAATTTCCCCTGATTTAACTTTTGGTGGTTTAATCTTTTGAGCGATTCTCTTTGCTGTTTCAAGCGATGTCCCAGAAGGCGCGTCTTTCTTCTGGTCGTGGTGAAGCTCAATTATCTCAGCACGGTTCATATACCTTGCTGCAATCTCGGCAAATTTCATCATAAGAACCGCACCGATAGCAAAATTTGCGGCAATTATTGCGTGCACGTTGTTTTCAGAGCAAAGCTTTTTTATCTCTGCCTTGTCGTCTTCTGTAAGCCCTGTTGTGCCGATTACGAGATGAATTCCTTTCCCTGCGGCAGCTCTTACGTTTTCCATAACCGCACCGGCATAGGTAAAATCTACCATAACATCGGCTTTTGCCGTGGAGAGAGCTTTTTTCAAGCCCGTTATTTTAATTCCAATCGGAGACCTTCCTAATAGTTCGCCGATATCTTTTCCAACATCTGCAACATCTATTGCGCCGGCCAACTCGGTATCGGGATCGTCCAGTACCGCCTTACATATTTCTTTGCCCATCTTGCCGGCCGCACCTGCAACAAGAACCTTTATCATACTTCGTTTATCCTTTCAGATAGAAATCTCTTTAGTTTACTTCTTTGGCGAGGCTAATTCTGGCTCGCTTTACCCAGCTATTTATCTACTGTTTTTAAACAGTAATTATTTTAGCAGTTTCAAGTAGATAAGGCCATATAAAACCGTATTCAAGCTCTGTGTTTGATCTGAAAGGCAACTCAGTTAAATATGCCAACCCAATGTAGTAATTGACAGGTCGGTTAGCTTATTATAACTTTTAGAGGATAAATATTTTAGTAACTAAAATATTGTAATAGCTTGCAATCGGCTGTTTATATGCCAAAGTTCTAAAGTGCATGGGTGATAGGGTTGATAACCTGGAGGGCCACATGAATAAAGCAGAAGCCGCGAAATTTTGTGATGAGCATTGCGGAAGCATACCAGGGTTTATGCAGACGTTTATGCAGGTCTGGTCTGGGCTTTATAAAGACATTTCTTTAGGGCATCACCAAGCAGGCCTTCTGGTGTTTATAGACTGCAGAGGCCAATGCAAAATGAGTGATTTGGCTGCGGAGTTAAGCATCTCGCCAGGGGCGATAACTCAACTTGTCGATTCACTTGTGATGCAGGGCTTGTTAGAAAGAACAAACGATAGCAAAGATCGAAGAGTCGTCTTGGTAAATCTGACGAGAAAGGCACAAAATATGGTTGAGATTATAAAGCACAGGCGCAAAGCGCTTATGGAAGGACTATTCTCTTCCCTATCAAAAGAAGAAGCGCTATCACTTATAGCAATTATTGGCAAGCTAGAGCAAACATTAAAAGATTTAGATATTAACGGGCTGGTTAGGGTGACAAACACCGCTTCACATTAAGAGCAGAACGCGCAGGAGGATGAGTTTATTGTTGACCAAACTTTCTCTTAAGAATGTTCCTATAATTTTTCTTTTAACAGGGCTTGTATTGCTGGCCGGTGCTTATGCTATCCCCAGGCTTGGAATCGACTTTTTGCCCGAGATTGCCCCGCCAGTTGTCTCGATAGTAACGGTTTACCCAAATGCTTCACCTGATGCAGTTGCACATGATGTCACAAAACCTATCGAAGAAGCGATTAGTTCTATGCCTGCTTTGGATACGATGAGCTCTGTGTCAAATGAAAACGTGTCAATTGTTATCGCAGAATTTAACTATGGCACGGATATGGAGGACATGGAGCAAAAAATAACCACCGAGATAAACAGGATCAAAGGCGACCTACCTGATACCATCATGGATCCAAAAATCGCTCGGTTTAACATGAACGATGCGCCGGTTATGTCGCTGAGCGTAACCTCGGCAGGCAATCAGGAGGAAACAAGCAGGATTGTAAAAGAGATTATAAAGCCGGAAATCGAGAAAATACCCGGTGTTGCTTCGGTTGATATCAGAGGCCTTGCGCAGAAGCGCTATGAAGTTACTATCGATCCGGACAAGCTTAAAGAGAACAAACTAACAAGTAGCCAGGTAGTGCAGGTACTCAAAGCAAACAACCTTACTATTCCTGGCGGTACACTTGATATCGATACCAAAAGCATCCCGATCCAGACAATGAGCCGCATCAAGACCAGGTCAGATCTTGAGAACTTAATCGTCTCGGTTGGGGCTGACGAAGAGAAAGTAAAGCAGTTGCAAGAGGATGGAGTAAAAAAGGCCACCAGGGCCCAGCAGCAGGCAATGCAGAAGGCATTTGAGGCGCAGCAAAAGATACTGATGCAGCAGATACAAAAAATGATTGAAAATGCGATGAAAAATCAGGCTGGCGCATATCCACCAGCCGGCGCATATCCACCAGCCGGCGCTACGCAAGGGACGCAACAACCAACAAGCATGAGAGCTAACCCGGCTTCTGGAGATACCAAATACCAGGTTGGTGGTTACATGCCTCCAAATGGGCGTGTGATTGCTGTCGCAGACAGTGGCATGGGTGGGTTTAACTCTATGGGCTCTATGCCTGGCGGATCCATGGGCACGCTTGGAAGTTCTATCAAAAATGTTCCCTTAAAAATTGTCTACTTAAAAGATATAGCCAAAGTCGATGAGGTATACGACCGGGGCTCATCAATCTACCGCACCAACGGAAGGCCAAGCATTGGTATAGATATAAAGAAAGGATCCAAGCAGAATACTGTAGCCGTATCCGACGCAGTTGCCAAGAAAATTCCTGAACTTGAGAGACGTGCAGGTAGCGGCACCAAAATCCTTATCTCTAACAATCAAGCTGATTACATAAAGAATGCCTTAAACGGGATGATCCGTGAGGGATTGCTCGGCGCGCTATTTGCCGTACTTGTCATTTTCTTCTTCCTGCGCAATATCAGGTCGACTTTGGTTTCTGCGATATCTATTCCGCTCTCTGTCATTATTGGGCTAGTATTTCTTTATCTTGCAGACATTTCGCTTAACATATTTACACTTGGTGGAATCACGATAGCTATCGGGCGGGTCGTAGACGACAGCATTGTTGTTCTTGAGAACATATTCCGTCATATGCAAACAACACAAGAGAAACGAATGACTACTATTATTAAAGGCACAGGTGAGGTAGCAAGAGCAATCACGGCTTCAACGATAACAACTGTCGCGGTGTTCTTGCCTCTCGGATTTGTCAAGGGATTTGTCGGTGAACTTTTCAGGCCATTTGCTTACACGGTTACGTTAACGCTTCTCGCATCGCTTCTGGTTGCGGTCACCGTGGTTCCAGTTTTGGCTGCAAAGTTTATGTCTCGCAGGAATATAGGCCGGGCAAAAGAGGATGGTATTTTAAAGGCAACCTATACAAAAGTGCTGAAGTGGTCCCTTGGCCACAAGGCTTTTGTGGTGACTGCATCGCTTGCGCTTTTTGCTGCAAGCATAGTCCTGCTGCCTTATGTGCCAAGGAACTTCATATCCGCGCCAAACAAGGGATCGATTAATATAAGCATTGAGATGCCGGTTGGAACATCACTCAAGGCAACATCAGATGTAGCCGCAAAGATTGAGGATATTCTTGCTAAGGATAATCGTATTGATTCGTTTAGGACTTCGGTGGGTGCCGCCCAGGGAGCTTTCGCCAGCGGTGGCGGTAGCGATAGCGGCACCATATTTGCAACCGTAAAAGGAGCATATAAAGACCGCAAAAATGAGATCGTAAAGGACTTGCGCACCAAGGTAAAAGATATCAGCACGCCGGCAAAAATCGCCGTCTCAGGCGCAGATGATATCGCGGGTATGAGTAGCACTATCCAGGTCAACATAGCGGCTAATTCCTACGATGAGCTAAAAAAAGCAAACGACGCACTTATGAGAAAGCTTGCCGATGTAAAGTCCGTAGCGAACATAAAAAGCAATCTATCCGAATCAAAGCCTGAGCTTTGGGTCGAAGTAAATGAAGTCGAAGCAATGAAGAAAGGACTTACCGCTGTGCAGGTAGCGGCTGCGGTTCGAGGGGCTGTAAATGGCGAAAACGCAACAACTATTGAAAATAAAGGCGTATCAACGGATGTCTATGTTCGCATTGATAAAGAAAAGGTAAAAGATAGGGATACACTGGCCTCCTTGCCCATTGTGTCGCCTATTGAAGGCACGATTCGACTTGACTCGGTCGCAAATGTTAGGATGGCGACCGGCCCTGTAAATATTACCCGCATAGACCAGGAGCGGTCGGCTACTTTGACAATGGAGCCTGTCATTAAAAATACCGGCCAGGCCTCAAGGGATGTCAAAGAAGCGGTTAAGTCAGCAAACCTTCCATCCGGTGCTATTGCCACAGTTGGAGGGGTAACAACTATGATGGAAGAAGGGTTCTCGTCTATGGCGGTGGCGCTTATCGTTGCTATAGTTCTGGTCTATATAGTTATGGTCGCTACGTTCAGGTCGCTGCTGCACCCGTTTACAATGATGTTCTCCCTGCCCCTGGCAGTTATCGGTGCGGTGATTGCACTGTTCGTGACCGGGCGTGAACTAGGTATGCCTTCGCTTATCGGAGTATTGATGCTTGTTGGAATAGTCGTGACTAATGCAATAGTGTTGTTAGATTTGGTCCAGCAGCTTCGTGCCAAGGGCTATACCGCTTATGACGCGCTTGTGCAAGCTGGTTCAACCAGGATGAGGCCGATTCTCATGACAGCGCTTGCAACTATTCTTGCGCTTATTCCGATGGCTGTAAGCAAGACAGAAGGCGGTGTTATATCTGCCCCGCTAGCTACGGTGGTAATCGGTGGGCTGTTAACATCTACTTTTTTAACGTTAGTTGTAGTGCCGGTTCTTTATCTGGCCTTTGATAGATTGCGGGAGCGTATTGGCGTAGCAGAAGCGCCGTTTGCGCATCTTGAACTGGCAGACAGCAAAGAATAAGGGCTTGTGGTTTAAAATCAACCGTTTACTTTTGTTAAAAATTTATAATATAACAGATATTTATAGTGCCTGATTACATAGTTAAAGAGCGATCAATTCGTATCTTAGTTAGTTGACCTCTTCTGCGCATGCTGCTTAAATCATGAACTTGTATGGTGGCTTTTTATAGGATTAATCGCTTAAAAATTCTTATAGTAACTGTACTAGTGCTTACCCTCGTGTTGCCAACTCCAACTACAGTATTTGCGTCACAGCTTGATAGCAAACGTGAAGAACTCAAGGACGTTCAGACAAAGATTGAGGCAAACAAGAGCACGCAAACTGCTATTGCTAAGCAACAGGCGGAAATACTGGAAGCGATCAAGCAAAACGATCAAAAAATTGCAAGCCTTCAATCCGAGGTAAATACACTTCAAGAAAAGCTGGATCAAACTACTAAAGAGAGAAAAGATGCTGAGGCCAAGCTAAAAGAGATCCAAGAAACCCTTGAAGCGACACAGGCTCAGCTTGTTGCCAATCGGAAGAAACTTGCCGAACGGCGTGCAGTTTTTAATAGTCGCCTGATTGGGACTTATAAGAACAGGGGCATACAAATCGTAGCAGTTATTTTAAACTCCCGGGACTTCAGGGACTTTATAGAGCGCACGCTTCTCCTTGGTACAATTGCCGAAAGTGATGGACACCTGGTAAAAGAAATAAAGTATTTGGAGAAGCAGACTTCAGATAAAGTTACTCAAATCGGCGAACAGAAAAGACTTGTTGAAGACCAACGTCTTGTTCTTATCAAAAAAGAGGAACAAATAGCTGAGGCGAAAAATAAAGTAGCTGGCAAGCAAAGGGAACTCCAGGAGCAGCAACAGCGACAGCAGGAGTTATTTTCCCAGGCGCAAAGAAACAAAGTTGCACTGGAGCAGGCTGAAGAAATGCTTGTTGCCTCGTCTAATATGATAGCTAACCAGATAAGAACGCTCGAGGCTGAGGAGATTGCTCGGCAAAAAGAACTTCAAAGACAACAAGAAATTCAACGGCAAAAAGAACTTGAAAGACAAAGACAGGCATCAGCTGTGGCGGCTTCTGTAGCAAGTAGTCCTGCTAAAGCCACAACTAAGGAGGCGGCTAAAAGTCTCTCCCCTTCCGCGGGCTCTGTCTCTTCTAGGCAGCAGACAGCACGGTTTATTTATCCTGCATCCGGTCCTATCACATCAGGTTTTGGCATGAGATTCCATCCGGTTCTTGGTTATTCAAGGATGCATACAGGAATAGATATTGGCGTGCCCACCGGGACTTTGGTTCATGCATCGGCTTCGGGTACGGTCATAATGGCCGGCTGGATGGGTGGATACGGGAATGCAGTGGTGATATCGCATGGAGGAGGCATATCCACTCTTTATGGACACAATTCTGCGTTGCTTGTGTCGGTTGGTCAATACGTATCTCAGGGTCAGGTTATTGCACGCTCAGGGTCAACAGGTCTCTCAACCGGCCCGCATCTGCACTTTGAGATAAGATTAAATGGAACGCCGGTTGATCCAATGAAATACCTATAATGCCAAATTGCAAACGCCCGATGGACAATTAAAAAGAAGGCGAAGTCAAAACAAGTTTTAGTTTAGCTGCTCTTGTGGCGGCCAAAGAGCCAAAGAACTTCTATTGGGTTTTTACATAAAATTCTGGGGTTGCCTTAATTATTCTAACGGTTATTTACCATAGCCATGAGTAGTCTCTCGAGCTTTAAGATTGTCGGCAGGTGCCCTTTTGCCTGTATACGTTTTTTCTTAAACGCGTCAAGAGCGGCGCGTACACTGCCGTTGGAAATGAGCTCTTCAAAATCGTTGGCATGCGCGCTCAACATACATTTAGGCTCCTTTGTCTTGCCGCGCTCTACCTTGGGTTCATCAGTAAGGTCAATGGTCCAATATCCACCTGATTCGCCTAGGATTTCTATTCCGAGGACTGCTTTTACTCTTTGAGCAATGTCAGGCTGCTCCGTTAAAATCTTAGGGACCATGTGGTCAAAAACATAACTAGCTGTAAGTTTCTCCCGCATCATCTTTCCCCTCTCGGTTAGATAATCATACGCTCTCTCGTTAAGGGCAGGGCTGGACGTAGCTCGCCGCAAGCTATTTTACGGCAGAGGATTTGATTACACAGTGTATGGCTTGTCTCGAAGCCTACTATATATCCGGCCATGAAAATCAGAAACTCTCGGTATTTTTCTTCTGGGATTACCTTATCTACTAAAGCTTCTTCGTTCTCCTGCAGCCTCTCCAGCCATCTCTCAACGGTCAGCTGGTAGTGGCGAGTTATGTTTTCGTGGTCTAATATCTCAAAGCCGCTCTTTTCAAGTGCCTCCATAACTTCCCATAGGCTCTTCCAGTATCCAACACCGAAATGCTCTTTGACCATCTCTCCTACCTCTGAGGTAATGCCTCGCAGCTCTTCTTCTCTGTCTGGCCAGGGCTTGGTCATACCATGAACAAGGAATAACCCATCGTCTTTTAAAACATTGGCGCTTTTTGAAAAAACCATATGCAGGTCGTCCATATGCTCTATTGCGCCTATGGTGACTATCTTATTGAAATAATTATTTGGGTAGTCAAGTTCATAGACATGTAGGACCCTTGCTTGCACCTGGTCAGCTAAGCCTTTTTGCGCGGCTACTTCGTTGACAAAGACGGCTTGCTCGCTTGACAGCGTAATTCCCACCGTACGGCATCCGAATTTTTCGGCAGCATAGAACATGAAACTGCCCCAACCGCAACCAATATCCAGAACTAGCTCACCGGGCTTTAATTCAAGCTTCTTTGCAGTTAGCAATAGCTTATTTTCCTCAGCTTCATCAAGGGTATTATTCTCATCCGTAAAGTAGGCGCAGGAATATGCCATCCGAGGTCCTAAAAAGCCTGCAAAAAACTTCGGCGGGAGGTCGTAGTGGGAAGCAACGGCTTTGGTTTGATAGTTTACAAGGTCACGCAAATTTTCAGTAGATGAGTTCACGGCCACTTGGTTAACCCTCCTTGCGCTAAAGAACCTTATTTTCTATAGCATACCCAAAAAACGTTTGAATAAACAACTTAAAAAATGAATATATTCCCGATTATTGGGTTTTCTGCGGCCTGATTACGTTAGCATGTAACAGATATTATATAGGAGTGACATAAGGTTCTCACGCGACCAAGTGCGCTAGGCTGCCTATTTCAAATGGGCCGATGACTGTTAAGACCATCTTCTCAGGCTTAAAAATCTCTTTCGCAAGCTCAGTAACTGCGTCTCTCGTAACACTATTTATTCGTTCTACCAGGTCATCAAGAGAGAGTATCTCTCCTTTTGTTATCTCAAGTTTGCCGAGTCTGGTCATCCGCCTTCCTGTGCTCTCAAGTCCCAGAACGAGTTGCCCTTTGAGATGTTCCTTAGCCCTGTACATCTCCTGATCGGTTAAGCCACCTTCGCTAATATTGTTAAACTGCTCCTGCATTACTCTTATGACTTGTTCTGCGTTATTAGGGGCAGTGCCAGCATAGGCGGCTAAAAATCCTGTTTCTGTATAAAGCGAGTGATATGAGTACGCAGAGTATGCTAGCCCCCTCTTCTCCCTTATTTCCTGAAAGAGACGTGAGCTCATACCTCCGCCAAGTATATTATCCAAGATAGAGAGGGCAAACCTTCTATCATCGCTTGCGGATATAGCTTCGGTTCCAAACACTATATGAGCCTGCTCTGTTTGTTTAGTGAATACATCAATCTTTTTTTCAACATGCGGTATGAACTCTTTGCGCTGCGGTTTTTCGCCGCCTTTCTTGGTAAAGTGCTGCTCGATCAGATCGACCATTTTGTTATGGTCGATATTACCTGCAGCGGCAACAACAATATTCCTTGACACATACTCGTTATCATAATACTCGAGTATGTCTTCTCTGGAGATGTTCTTCATGGTCTCGACATGGCCAAGAATCGGCTTACCCAATGGATGATCTGCCCAAAGCGATTGGGCAAAGAGGTCATGAATTCGCTCATCGGGGCTGTCCTCGTGCAGGTTTATCTCTTCGAGCACCACCTTTCGCTCAAAATCGATATCGCTTGCCTCAAAGCGCGGGTTTTGTATCATATCGGCCAGTATCTCAACACCCTTAGGCACATGCTCGTCAAGGAGCCGGGTATAGTAGCATGTGTATTCTTTTGCCGTAAATGCGTTAAGTTCACCGCCAAGTGTGTCAAATGCCTCAGAAATATCCTTTGCCGATCTAGTTTTCGTTCCCTTAAACAGTAAATGCTCGATAAAATGCGACATGCCGTTAATGGGATCCCTCTCATCTCTTGAACCTACGCCCAGCCAAATACCGATGGCTACAGAGCGTACTTGCGGCATTTTCTCGGTAACAACTGTTATACCGCTGGGAAGAGTTGTTCTTTCGAAAAACTTGTCTTTTGCCATACTATTTCCTCTTGATAAAAGTTTACTTACTTACCGAAGGTAGGTGCCGAAATCCTGATGTGGCAAATTGCCAATGTCTTTATTTGCTAACTTTGGTGCTTTGGCATTTTGGAATCCCGGCATTTCTATACCTTCTGCTGCTATCCTTTATACTCAAGGTTTAAAGCCTGCAGGCTTATCTTGCCCTGCTTATCTATATCAATAACTTCAACGAGAATTTTGTCGCCAACGTTAACCACCGACTCGACGGTTGGTATGCGTCTTTTGGTCAGCCGTGATATATGGACAAGCCCTTCTTTACCAGGCAGTATCTCTACAAAGGCCCCAAAGCCGGTAGTCTTTGTAACTGTTCCCATATATTGCTCGCCTACTTTTGGCTCTTTGGTATAGGCTTCTACAAGCTCTCTTGCACGCTCGCCTGCTGGCCCGTCAGTGGATGCAATGAAGACCGTGCCGTCCTCCTCGATGTCTATAGTTACGACGCTTGGACCGACTTCTTCGATAATTCCGCGTATATTTTTGCCTTTCGGACCGATAAGGTCACCAATTTTCTCCTGCGGTATCTTGACGGTAATAATGCGCGGAGCATATTTTGACATTTCGCTTCTTGGCTCCGGGATGACCTCGAGGATTCTATCCAGGATGTACAGCCTGGCCTCGCGAGCCTGGTCAAGCGCTCTTGACAATATATCGCTTCCCACGCCTTCTACCTTCATATCCATCTGAAGCGCTGTGATGCCCTTTGAAGTGCCGGCAACCTTAAAATCCATATCGCCAAGCGCATCTTCCAAACCAAGAATATCGGTAAGGATCACGACTTTGTCCCCTTCCTTGATAAGCCCCATGGCTATACCAGCAACAGGGGCTTTGATCGGTACTCCTGCATCCATCAGAGCAAGTGTACTTCCGCAAACGCTGGCCATTGATGAGGAGCCGTTCGATTCAAGTACCTCGGATACAATACGTATCGTGTATGGAAATTCATCCTCTTTAGGGATAACTGGCAGCAAAGCTCTCTCAGCAAGCGCCCCATGCCCTATTTCACGCCTTTTTGGCCCTCTAAGGAAGCCTATCTCACCTGTCGAAAAAGGTGGAAAGTTGTAGTGGTGCATATAACGCTTGGACTCTTCTATGCCAAGCCCATCGATCATCTGCTCTTCCCTAACGGTTCCCAGGGTTAAGACTGAGAGTACCTGGGTTTGGCCTCTGGTAAAGAGACCTGAGCCGTGTGGTCTTGGCAAAACGCCAGCCTTGATAAGTAATGGCCTGATCTCAGTCGGGGTACGCCCATCAGCGCGCCTGCCTTCCTCAATAATCATGCGGCGCATCTCTTCTTTTCTTATTTTTGCAAGAACTTTAGAGACAAAGTCAACTTTGTCTTCGATAATTGATTCAAGCTCTTCAATCGTTTCATCTTCAATCAGGTCTTCCTGCCTCTCGCGGGCAAGTTTGTCTGGATTTTTAAGTGCCTCCCTTAGTTTACCGGTTGCAAACTCCCTGATCCTTTTCTCTATTTCCTCATACGTCAGGTCTTCAACGGGCAATGCAATGACTTTTTCCGGTGCTGGGTTCACTTTTAGATAAGCATCTTTGAAACGTTCCTGGAAGTCGCAAAGCTCTTTGATTGCCTTATGCGCAGCATCGAGTGCCTCGACTACGGTCTGTTCGCTAACTTCATTCGCTCCCGCTTCTACCATGAGGATGGCATTGCGGTTTCCGGCAACGACCATATCAAGGTCGCTTTCTGCGAGTTCTTCGAAGGTTGGGTTAATAACCCAGTTGCCACCTACTCTTCCAATTCTTACTCCGGCAACAGGGCCATTAAATGGTGCGTTGGTAAGAAGAAGCGCCATTGAAGCTCCGTTTAACGCCAGGATATCCGGCTGATTTTTAAAATCGACAGAGAGAATAGTTGCCAATATTTGGATATCGTTAAAAAATCCTTTTGGGAACGAAGGCCTAAGCGGCCTATCGATTAGTCTTGCAGAAAGCGTAGCTTTTTCGCTTGGGCGACCTTCTCTCTTAATAAATCCACCGGGAATTTTACCTGCCGCATACATCTTCTCATCAACATCAACAGTTAGCGGCAGAAAATCTCTTCCTTCAGCCGGTTCCTCAGCGATAACGGCCGTAACAAGAACCACAGTCTCACCCATCCGAACAACCACCGCCCCGTCGGCTTGCCGAGCCAAGAGCCCGGACTCGAATGATATAGTCTTGCCCCCTATCTCAAATTCTTGCGTCACAATTTCTCTTGATTGATTAGATTCCATTATTTGACCTCCTGGTCGTGTATTATGAATACAATACTTAGCACAGCGCGAAAATGCTTAGTCCAGAAGGCTACCGAGACAAGGATCTAGATATGCGGGTCCGCCAATAGGTCAAAAGTGGAATAATATGTTATTTTAATCCATTATTCCCCTTTGGCCTCTTGGCCGACCAACACTCTAGCCCTGCGTGGTACTGGCCTTCTAGAGGACTTTCATTCTTAGGCTGCGCAACACAGCATCGGGCAGCCCTGTGGCTGCCCGAAAAAACTTCCCTTATTTAGGCCCTTAAGCCTAGTTTTGAGATTAGCGTTCTATATCTCTCAATATCTTTGCTCTTAAGGTAATTCAATAATCTTCTGCGTCGACCTACCATCTTCAAAAGACCACGGCGGGAATGATGATCCTTTTTGTGCTCCTTGAGATGCTCAGTAAGGTCGTTGATTCGCCTTGTGAGAATAGCGATTTGAACCTCTGGGGAACCTGTGTCCCCTTCGTGCGTTTTGTACTCGTTGATGATATCGCTTTTAATAGCTTTTTCTAAAGCCATGGTTTCACCTCCTTATTTTATGCACCATAAACCAAGTAGCCGTTGGTGAAGCGGTCAACCTAGTTAAAGGTAATAATTATTACAACTTATATTAGCATAAAGGATGTCCAGCGTAAACGAACTATAGTGGGTCATGGGCAAGCAATTCCTCTGCCTGCTTAATGTCTGCTTCGATTTGCTTCTTAAGTTCGTCAATTCCGCTGAATGTCATCTCATCTCTTAGCCTGCTAATAAGTTCTACATCAATTCTCTTCCCATAGATATCCCTTTTAAAACCGAGGATGTGAACGTGTATTTCCGGCTTTTTTAGGTCGCCAAATGTTGGTGACCAGCCAATATCAACTACGCACGGCAGCCTGCTATCATCTACCCAAGCATAACCAGCATAAACGCCTGCCTTAGGCAAAAGTTCATTATAAATTCTTTCTACGTTTGCTGTTGGAAAGCCTACAGCGGTACCGCCGCGGCCAAAACCATGCACTACCTTGCCGCGAAATCTAGGGAATCTGCCGGTAAGTTCCCTAACGCTTGAGATGTCGCCCTTTTGTAGGCGCTCCCTGACCTCAGTACTGCTTATTATAATGTTATCCTTCTTGATATGCGGTACTGCTATTACTTCCAAGCCTTTGGGGCCGCCGTACAAGTTCAGAAATTCAATCGTGCCCCGCCGGTTCCTACCAAAGGAGAAATCTTCTCCGACAACAACATAAGCCGCATGGAGCTTTTCTAGCAGAATGCGATCGACAAATTCTTCCGCATTCATATTTGCGACTTCTCTGCTAAACGGAATGACCAGCATAAAATCTACGCCGAGTTTCTCGATATAATCTGCCTTTAGGTCCGTTGCTGTAAGAAGCGGCGGTGCGCTATCAGGGCGTAGAACTGCGAGCGGATGAGGCTCAAACGTGACGACGACGCTCTTACCGTTTATCATCTTTGCGAAATCAACGGCCATCCGTATTATAGTCTGGTGTCCGATATGGACGCCATCAAATACGCCGATGGTTACCGCTGTTTTCCCATCTATGCAATTGATATTTTCAATGCCTCTGATAATTTCCACAGTTTGCTGCTTTACCCCTTCTTGCCTATACCTGCGGGCGATTGCAGGCAGCCTTTTCAGCTTTAATTAATTTCCTTTAGCTTAAATACTACCTTTGGCTTTATCGCAATGCCATTTGTTTTAGCTATCTTTCCGATAGCGAGTAAGGAACTATCCATACTTTTTATCCTTACAAATTCATTGTAGGCGGCTGCATTGGGATGTTTTTTAATCTGTTGGCCTGAAATAATCCCGCCATTTAATATTATGCCTTTAGCATCTTCACGTGCAATAACCTCGGGCAAATGCCTTAGGGCGTCATCTAGACTGATCAAGTGCCTGGCTAGCCTGTCTTTACTAACCTCACCATCAAAACTTAAAGCTTCAGATAGGTCAAAGCTGCCAACTCGAGTGCGTCTGAGCGCTGCAAGCGTTGCTCCCAGCCCTAGTCTTTCCCCGATATCATTAACGAGGGTGCGGATATAGGTTCCCCCAGAGCAGATGACATGAAATACGGCATGGTCTCTATTGTCTTTTTCGAAAAAATCAACCATCTCAAGCCTGTATATGAATACCTTTCTTTGAGGACGTTCAATCTCCTTGCCCTGCCTGGCAAGCTTATATAAAGGTTTTCCACCAATCTTTACCGCTGAAACCATAGGGGGAACCTGGCTGATCTCGCCGGAGAATTCAGGGATGATTGCCCTAATTGCTTCAGGGTTTGTTCTGCCCTCAATATCTTGAATGACTCTACCGGTTATGTCTTGTGTATCTGTTCTTATGCCGAATACAGCCTCAGCGATATACTCCTTTGGCTCAAGCTCCAGAAATTGCGCAACTCGCGTTGCTTGACCCAGCAACAGCACCAAAACGCCCGTTGCCATAGGGTCGAGCGTGCCGGTATGGCCAACTTTTCGCAATCCGGTTGCCTTTCTCACAAAATCGACGATATCGTGGGAAGTTTTTGCCGGTGGTTTATCAACAACAAGTATGCCGTTCATGTTAAGTTGTTACCGATGAAGCGGGTCTTTGTGCTTTAATTTTTTCATTTATCCACTCAACAGCTTCTTCTATTGTTTTATCAAGCGTAAGACCAGCGGCATTGCGATGACCACCGCCCCCTCCAGACCTGGCTATTGCTCCGACATCGATTGTCCCTTTAGAACGTAAGCTTATCCGGTATTTGCCCTCTGGAGTTTCCTTTAATATTGCAACCACGTTGGCTTCTTTTGCTGTTCTTAGATAATCAATAAATACTTCTGTATCTGCCATGGATGCACCCAGCTGCTTAAGGTCACTATCCCGGATATATGAGTAAATCAACCTTGTATCTTCAACAAAGGTTGCGCGTTCAAGTATTCTCGCAAGTAGCTTTAGCGAACAAAAGGAAATATTTTCGTAAACCTGCTCAAACACCCTGCTCGGCGTCGCACCAAGATCGATTAAATCGGCAGCGATTTTTAAGGTCTCTGCGGTGGTGTTTTGATACTGAAATCTACCGGTATCAGTTACGATACCGGTATAAAGCTGAATCGCCATATCATGGTCGATATCTGCGCCTAAGAGCCGCAGCAGCTTATAAACAATTTCACATGTTGCACCGGCTTTAAAATCAAGAACATTAATTGCACCGAAGCCTGAATTATCGACATGATGGTCGATATTTATAATTGTCTTAAAACTAGACAGTTTATCTTCAAGCGTTCCAAGCCTTTGAGCATTCGCACAGTCAAGCACCAACAATATATCTGCAGCGCTACATTTGGCCGCATCTACGATAATATCTATACCAGGCAGCCATTTATAGTGTGAAGGTATCTTTATTTGCTCGCCCCAGGTTGCACATACAGATTTACCTGCCTTAAGCAGATAACGGGACATGGCAAGGAGGCTTCCGAGCGCATCCCCGTCAGGCTGCGTATGAACGGTTACAACAACCGATGAAGCTTCCCTTAACGCCTGGGCAGCTCTTTCTAAATCCTTAATCATGCGTCTCCTCTTCTTTTTTGTGAAGCTTCTTTATTATCTTTTCGATTCGCATTCCTGCTTCGATCGAAGGGTCGAATGCAAATTTAAGCTCAGGAAAATGTTTTGTGCGTATCCTCTTTGAAAGCTCCTTTCTTAAAAAGCCGCTAGAGCTTTGAAGACCCTCTAATGTGGCCTCCTTCGCTTTTCGGGACCCTAAGACACTAATAAAGATATCGGCATGCCTGAGGTCGGGTGAAACGTCAACACCCGTTATCGTTACGAAACCAATCCGAGGATCCTTGATTTCTCTTTTTATGATATCGCTTAATTCTTTTTTAATAAGCTCACCCACACGCTGGGCTCTCGCTGTTTGCATCTTTACCACCTTGTAGATTATGAATTAAAAGTTAAGACATTTAAATTATTAATAATTTTAGCGATTTCTTGGTTTTAGCCCGTCGTTTTCATGCGTTAACAGACCCTTATTTAACCATTATCTGCTGGCAAAATACCAGCATCAGTACAATTATGACGTTAAGCTTAGATTTCCCTCTCCAGCTTTTATTTTCCCATTGGCTTGGCTCAGAGCCCCGGCGCCTCATTCTAATTTGCCAGAATTTTGCCTCAGAATGATAGATATCAATCGCTGCAACGTCAAATCGTTAAAATCTTCGAGATAAGTAAGTCCAGGGCTTAGTAGCTATAAAACTTCAGCCCTGGACTAAAACTATTTTTCAGGTACAAAAATAGACAGCTCTCTTTCGCTGATAATTGCCTTATCCATACCTTCAATGAAGCGATCTATATTATCCAGCACTTTTTTCGTTTGTTCACCGGTCTCAGATACATGGGCTATACCGATGGTTACCCTCTGCCAAAGGTCGTGGTTGTCGACCTCCGAGATAGACACATTATATTTGCTCTCGACTTTTCCGATAATGCTTTTTACGATATGTCTTTTTTCTTTAAGGGAGTTTGATGCTGGGATAAATAGCTCTAACCTAAGTAGCCCAACCACCATTATTCTTCACCTAGATGACGCTCTCTCTCAACTAACCTGTAAGTCTCAATTATATCGCCGACTTTGATATCCTGGAAGTTTTCAAGTCCTATTCCGCACTCAAACCCCTCGCGAACATTCTTAACATCATCCTTAAATCTTCTTAGCGACGCGATACCGCCATCGTAGACGACCTGTCCTTCTCTGACCAGGCGCACTCTATCGTTTCGATCAATTTCACCATTGAGAACGTAACAACCTGCGATTATTCCCATCTTTGGAACTTTAAAGGTTGCCCTTACTTCTGCCTGCCCGGTATCTACTTCATCAATTGCCGGTGCAAGCAAGCCTGATAGGGCACTTGTTATATCCTCTACCGCTTTGTAAATTACCCTATAGGTTCTAATGTCAACTGTTTCTTTAGCAGCCATTGCTGTAGCGTTAATATCGGGTCTAACATTAAAGCCGATTACAATCGCGTTCGATGCGGCTGCCAACATCACGTCGGTTTCAGAGATACCGCCAACACCTGTATGGATAACCTGAACTTTGACCTCGTTAGTGTTTAGCTTATAAAGCGCATCCTTTAAGGCCTCAACAGAGCCTTGTGTGTCAGCCTTTATAACAAGGTTAAGCTCCTTAACCTCACCCTCCTGGATTTTATCGAACAGGTCTTCAAGAGTGATTCTGCGCCTTTTCTCCTGTTCGATTAGGCGGCGTTTTAGAGCTCTCTCCTCCGCTATGCGCCGGGCTGTTTTTTCATCCTCGACAACCTTCAACTCTTCGCCTGCCTGCGGAAGCGATGAAAGTCCTATCACCTCAACGGGCTGTGCTGGTGTGGCTTCTCTTACAGATTGGCCTTTATCATCATTCATAGCCCTTACCTTACCAAAAGCCGTACCGGCTATGACTGCGTCGCCTACGCGCAGAGTGCCACGATTGATAAGGACAGTGGCTACAGGCCCCCTACCACGGTCAAGCTTAGCCTCGATACAGATTCCGCGTCCTGGAGCGTTTGGGTTACCCTTAAGCTCTTGAACATCGGCCACCAGAAGAATCATTTCCAAAAGTTCTTCCAGGTTTATTTGCTTCTTAGCCGAAACATCAACGAAAATGGTATCGCCGCCCCACTCTTCAGGTACCAGGCCATAGCCCGTAAGCTCCTGGCGCACCTTGGTTGGGTCGGCACCCGATTTATCGATTTTGTTTACTGCAACCACTATTGGAACCCCGGCGGCTTTTGCATGGTTAATAGCCTCAACCGTTTGTGGCATAACACCGTCGTCGGCAGCAACCACCAGCACTACAATATCGGTTACGTTTGCACCTCGCGCACGCATTGCCGTAAAGGCCTCGTGGCCCGGCGTATCTATGAACGTTATCTTGCGGTTATTGAGAACTACCTGATACGCACCTATGTGCTGCGTGATACCACCCGCCTCGCCGGAGGTAACGTCGGTTTTTCTAATCGCATCAAGAAGCGATGTTTTACCGTGGTCGACATGGCCCATGACTGTAACAACCGGTGGTCTTGGAACAAGATTATCTTTATTGTCTTCCTCGACTTCTTTCTCAGCAACTGCCTCGGGGCTTACCAACTCAATTTCAAATCCGAGTTCATCCGCAAGAACCTCCATGGCTTCCTGGCTCAAGGATTGGCTAATTGTAACCAGCTCGCCAAGCTTAAGGAGCATTTTAATTAATTCGTTCGGTTCTTTGCCAACAAGCTGCGCAAACTCCTTTACTGTTGCGGCTTGGGGTACCCGGATTTTGGTAGCCGGTTTCTCCTCGGCTACTACAGGTTGAGCATCAGCATGCGTTGCCGTACTGCCTCTCCTAGTAGATTCAGGTTGCACCTTATGCCGTTTTGAAATGGTTCTATCCTTATCTGGGCCGCCACTATGAACTTTCTTAGGCATAGCGCCAGCCGGTGCCTTCACATTTGACTTGCCACCCGCAGTCTTGGCATCCATTTGCTGAGGGCCACTTGTTTTTGTATCCGTTGTTTTGCCACTTGCTGGTTTACCCTCCGCCTTAGCCGCCGGCTTGCTCTGTTTTGCGGCACCTTTAGATACTGCTGTTTTCTTAGCTTCTGTTCCCTTAGGCTTGGATTCTGCGCGTGGTGACGAACTGGCACTCTGGGCACCATCTAGTTTCTTGACTACCTCTGGATCAACTGAGGCAGCATGGCTTTTAACGTCAACGCCTACTGTCTTAAGCTTATTTATAAGCTCTGCACTGGATATTCCCATCTGCTTTGCCAGCTCATAAACTCTCATATTATCACCACCTTATGCACGGTCGCTGGAGGCTTCAGAATCTGCTTTAGATTCAATAATTACCTCCAGCTCCTTCTTTATTCTGTTTAGCTCTTCGGCGCTTATATCAATTTCGAGAGACCTTGACAGCCTTTTACTTCTTATGGCTGCCTCAAGGCACTCTACTTTAGGGCATATGTACGCGCCGCGCCCGTTTGCTTTTCCCGTTGGATCAACGATTATTTCATGCTCGGGCGTTCTTACTATCCTGATTAAATTTTTCTTTGGTTTAGCTTCTCGACAGCCAACGCAAGTTCTTTGAGGAATCTTCTTTACCTTTGGCAAAGATTATCTACTCCTCGCTCTCTTCAAGCTTCTTGTGTACACCGCAGTAGATGCTTCCCGGCCTTGCCTTATTAGTACACCGCTCACCGGTAGACTTAATGGCTTGGCAAACGCGATCAGCCATACCGTCATCTGCAGTATATGCGCTTCCCTGCTCCAGGTCACCTTCTTCAAGCGACCCAATATCTGAAACAGGAAGCTCCTGCTCGGTTGCCTCAAGAAGGCTTGTTGTTTCGGCCTCTTCCTTTGCCTGAGATTCGCTTTTTATGTCGATTCTCCAGCCGGTCAACTTAGCGGCAAGACGCGCATTTTGGCCTTCCTTGCCGATTGCAAGCGATAGCTGGCTATCAGGAACGATAACCGCTGCTGTATGCTCTTCTTCATTAACCCGGACCTCTTTTACCTTTGCCGGACTAAGAGCGTTAGCGACAAGTTTCGCTGGGTCATCGCTCCACTCTACAACATCTATCTTCTCGCCACGAAGTTCGCTTACCACCATTCTTACGCGCGAACCCTTTGGGCCGACACATGCGCCAACCGGATCGATGCTCGGATCTCTCGAAGCAACAGCGATCTTTGATCTATAGCCAGGTTCACGGGCAACCGATTTGATTTCAACATAGCCTTCGTAAATCTCCGGTACTTCAAGCTCAAACAAACGCCTCAGAAGACTAGGATGAGTCCTCGAAACGATAATTTGAGGCTCTTTCGTCGTGCGCCTTACTTCGACTATGTATGTTTTCAAGCGGGTACCGTGGTCGTAACGCTCGGTTGGAACCTGCTCGGTTGGAGGCAGAAGTGCCTCAACCCGGCCGAGATTGACCAGGGTATACCTCTGGTCGCTTTGCTCCACGATCCCAGTCACGATATCGCCTTCACGATCGACGTACTCCTGGTACATCTTCTCGCGCTCCGCTTCCCGTATTCTCTGAAGGATAACCTGCTTCGCTGTCTGTGCTGCGATTCGGCCAAAGTTATCCGGGGTTATCTCCTCCTCGATAAGCTCGGGCTCTTCGCCTTCTTTTTCTATCCACTCCTGGGAGAACACCTTAATTTTTCCGGTCTGCGGGTCGATATCTACTCTTATTTCGGTAGTGCCGCCATAGTTTCGCTTGTAAGCTGAGGCCAGAGCAGACTTGAGCGCCTCAAGCACCGTATCAGGGTCGATTTGTTTCTCGCGTTCAAGTTGTCGCAGAGCTTCTATTAATTCTCCATTCACTTTAAATAGCCCCTTCCCTTTCTTCAGCTTAAAAACATAGCTTAAAATTCGATATCGACTTGAAGGCGTGCTTTTGATACATTATCGTACGCTATTTCAAAGTGCTCTCCGTCGATCTCGACAGTAAAAGTTTTCCCTCCGGCTTCGACTAACCTTCCCTTAAACTGCTTGCGTTTACCAATTGGAGTCAAGGTTCTTACGGATATTTTCGATCCTACAAACCTTTTAAAATGCTCTGGTTTTGTCAACGGCCTCTCGATGCCCGGAGACGATACCTCTAAAATATATTTCTGCGTTATGATATCCGTTTCATCCAGAATAGAGCCGATCTTCTGACTCGCTTTCGCCAGCGTATCTAAATCAATTCCACCGTTTTTCGTATCGATGTAGATACGCAGGACCAGGCCCACAGCCTCTCTCTTCAACTCGATATCAACCAGCTCAAGCCCAGCTTTTTCCAGGTAAGGCCCAATAAGCTGCTCGATCTTTTCTATTCTGGGGTCGCGTTTCATCAAAGCAGCACCCTCATAATCAAAAGAGTGGGCTAAAACCCACTCAACAAAAATCCCGTACTAAGTTCGGACATATCATAACACATGCTGTTATTTTTCGCAATTCTTTACAGAATTTACTAGTGCTGCTTATTTATTATTTTTACTGATGGTTTCTTTCACTCCTTCATATGCATAGCCACTGCAATAAATTTTTTCAACCTGCCAACTCTTCCTCGTAAATGCTTTTTTTCAAAATACCTACATACGGTAAATTGCGGTATTTTTGCCGAAAATCCAATCCGTAGCCGACAACAAACACGTCGGGGATGTCAAATCCTTTGTATTTAATTGGGAGGTTATAAGCTATTCTGCGGGCTGCTTTGTCCAGCAAAACACAGACATTAAGGCTTGCAGGATCACGTGCGCTAAGATTTCGCAACAGATAATTGAGCGTTAAGCCGGTATCGATGATGTCCTCGATAACAAGGACATGTCTGCCAACAATGTTTTCTTCCAGGTCTTTTACAACCTTGACGACACCCGAGCTTTCCGTTGAGGGGCCGTAGCTTGAAATGGCCATGAAGTCGATAGTTACAGGCAGAGAAATCGTTCGCACAAGGTCTGCTATGAATAATATTGCGCCCCTCAGGACACTCACAAGCACCAAATCTTTGCCAGTGTAGTCCGAGGAAATAGCTTGGCCTAGCTCAAAAACTTTATTTTTAATTTCTTCTTCGCTGATTAAAACCTTCTCGATATCGTCAGACAACATGTTAATTCCGCCAAAATCCCATAAATTCCGCTATTTAGGCTGCGGCAAGCCGTATTTAAGCAAAAGGTTTTTAAAATCCTTTTGGTAGAACACTTTGATGTTAACATCCGGATAAAGCTCGCGAAGCATCCTGACTTTACGGTTTTTTTTGGTTACGAGCTTTTGACTCATAGTCGTAAGTTCTATGTAAAGATTTAGGTCGGGTAGATAAAAATCGGGGCTGAAACTTTGTGTTACATTGCCCTCTTTATCCCATTCGATAGGGAAGGTCCTGGGCTCGTATTCCCATCTAATGCCGTAGAAGTCAAGTATTTTTGCGCATTGTTCTTCGCTTGGGTGGGCAAACTCGACGCCCTTGTATATTATCTTTTTATCGTCCTGGGTCCGTTTATCTTTCCTTTTTATATCTTCGGTCATTTCATTGCTCGTTAGTTAAAAGTACTAGGTCTATTATTAAATTATATCAATTACATGCTGTTATTACTACATGATGGCTGGCGCTACCTAACCCCTTAGTTGTTAAGGTGCATCTTCGATAAGCTTCTTTTTAGCGGCTAGCCTTTTCTTATTTTTCCCGTCGGGAATGTTCTGGAAACGGGATTATTCTGCCAATAGTCTAATAGTATCTATCCGGCTTAATCAGAAACTTAGCTGCTCATACTCGGCAACCGGAGCGAAATATTTACGATGTATCGGGGCTGGCCCGTATTTTTCGATGGCTTTTTTATGGAGAAGGGTGCCGTATCCTTTATGCTGATCAAAGCCATATTGGGGATATTCGGCATGATATGCTTGCATAATACGGTCTCTTGTAACTTTGGCAATGATTGATGCCGCGGCTATCGAAACAGATAAATTATCGCCTTTTGTTATCGCAAGGTGCGGTATTGTTAAGGTTTTTATATCAAAACCATCAGAAAGTATGTAATCGGCTGCTGGGTTAAGCCCTAAAGCTGCCATTTCAAGGGATCGAAGATTGGCCCACTGGATACCATTAGCGTCTATATCATAGTGCTCGATACGCACAACGTTCCAGGCTATAGCGGTATTAATTATTTTCTCATAGAGAATTTCGCGTTTCTCGGGCGATAGTAGTTTGCTATCTTTTATTCCGTAGAGCTGACTTTGTTCAGGCAGGATAACTGCTGCAGCAACAATTGGTCCTGCAAGGGCTCCTCTACCAGCTTCATCTACGCCTGCAATCATTTTAAAGCCTTGGCTGTAGAGTTTACGTTCAAATCTCGTAAGTTCCTCGTAGGCATTTTTAGTGGCCTCGAGGCGCGCCTTCTCGCTGCGGTATGCCTTCAAAAGCTTTCTCACGCCGGCTCTGGGATCGTCGAGCAGCTGCGAAAAAAGCTCTACTTGTCTCCCTTCGCTTGCCGCATCAATAATTTTCTTGATTTCGGGGATAGTTTTTCTGGCAATGTCCATTTTATTTTTGCATTAGTGCATTAATTTTAGGTGGTTAGGTGGCCAGTATACCGCGACTACCTTACCGATGATATTTTTCTCGGGAACCGGACCAAACCAGCGGCTATCCTGTGAAATAGGTCTATTATCGCCTAAGACAAACACATTGTCCTCGGGAACTTTAAGCGGTCCGCAATTGCTGTAGTCGCCAGGCATCGTTTTAAAATTTCCTATATACAGCCTGCCATTGACGTAAACTTTGCCGTCTTTTACCTGGATGGTATCCCCCTCAACAGCAACAATTCTCTTTACAAAGTCGCGGCCGTCGTTTGTATGCGGCGGAACCAAGATAATTACATCGCCCGGTTTTGGTTCGGTGAACCTATAGATGAATTTTAAAACTATGGTTCGGTCGTTCGGGGAAAGGTTTGGCCGCATAGAATCCTGGTTTATTATAGTTGTCTGGAAGACAAATGTTCGCAAAATTAGCGCAATAAGAAAGGCGATTACTAGCAGACCGGGCAATTCCTTTAGGAAATCAACAAATGACTCTTCTTTAGTTGACTTGCTTGGGACCTCTCCCAATCGGTCCGTCAATTCAAGGTTAGAATCAGCACCAACATTGTCTTTTTCGGACATATTATCGCTCTTTCCCGCACCCAGATAGTAATCTGCCCTTATAGGATTTATGCAAGATTATTAAATTAATATCTTTTCTCTTTGATACGCGCCTTTTTGCCGACTTTCTCTCTCAGATAGTATAGTTTTGAACGCCTTACCTTGCCCCTCGAGAGAACCTCAATTTTTGCTATTTTTGGCGAGTGAAGCGGGAAGGTTCGCTCAACGCCTACCCCAAAAGAAATCTTGCGGACTGTGAAAGTCTCCCTAATGCCGCCGTTTTGTTTTTTAATAACGGCACCTTGGAACATCTGGATCCTTTCTCGACCGGCTTCAACGACCTTGTAGTGGACTTTGACGGTATCTCCAGGACCGAAATCGGGTATATCGTCCCTAAGTTGTGCTCTTTCAATGCTCTCTATGCGATCCATAGTATCCTCCTTTTCGGCATAACATTCAAATTATAGCGAAAGAGAATAATCAAATCAATTGTTTAAACAATTGATTTGATCTACCCATCTACGGTTTATTGATAAAACAATTCTCTTTTAATCTCTTCAAGCATTTTTAGGTCGCTGTTACTCAGCTGTGCTTTCTCAAGAAGATCAGGCCTTCTTAATAAAGTAGTCTTGAGCCGCTGCTTCCTGCGCCATTTGGCTATTTCACCGTGGTTACCGGAAAGCAATACCTCGGGGACCTTCCAGCCCATAAATTCTGGCGGTCGGGTATAATGCGGGTATTCAAGCAAACCTTCGGCAAAACTTTCCTCGGCTAGCGATTCTTCAGCGCCAAGAACGCCTGGCAACAGGCGAACTATTGCTTCGGTTAGTGCCATCGCGGGTATCTCACCGCCAGAGAGCACAAAATCTCCAATTGATATCTCATCTGTTGCTATGTATTTGTGGACTCTCTCATCGATTCCCTCGTACCGGCCGCAAAGCATCATAATATGCTCTTCCCGCGAGAATTGCTCCACTAAAGCTTGGTTCAGAACCCTGCCACGGGGTGTAAATAATACAATTCTTGACCGGCTGCGGATAGCCTCGAGGTCGTCCGAACCCCCTATATCGGTGACAGCTTTATAAAACGGCTCAGGTTTCATAACCATCCCCGAGCCGCCACCGTAAGGAACATCGTCTACCTGCCGGTGCTTATCCTCGGTCCAGCTACGCAGGTCATGCACTCGAATGTTTACCCGACCTTTTTCTCGCCCAATCCTGATCATGCTTTCATTTAAGAAGCCATCAAAAATTGGAGGAAATATGCTTACTATGTCAATTTTCATAATAATCAGCCTGCGAAAAAGGGCGCATGCGAATGCATGCGCCGATTAGCATTTCGGTTAATAATGTAATATCATGCCTGCTGCTTTTCGGCAATATCTTTTGATGTAATCAGCTTCGCACCATGATTAACCATATCATCCAGCGCTTTTTGAACATCGCCTGGGTGAACATCGATCCCCTTGACCGCATCCAGAATCACGTAGACCTCAAGTCCATTCTTAAGCGCTCCAATTACCGAGTCGTGCACGCAGTAATCTGTGGCCACTCCGCCAACAAATATCGTTTTAATGCCTCTTGCTTTAAGCATGTCCCCTAACCTGCTGGTTTCATCAAACGCCGTGTACTGCTCTTTATCAGGATTATAGCCTTTGCGCACAACCAGGCTTAAATTAGATTGGTCTAGCTCTGGAGAAAAGTTCGAATCTTCTCTCATCTGGACGCAGTGCGGTGGCCAGGGACCACCTCTTTCCTGAAACGATATGTGGTTTGGCGGGTGCCAATCTTGAGAGGCCGCAACCACTTTGAATCTGCGGGTCAGGGGGTTAATTACTTTGAATATTTCATTTCCTTCCGGTACAGGAAGGACGCCGCCTGGCATGAATCAAACCTGCGGGTCAATGATTATAAGCGCATCTTTATCGACATTAATCATAACACTCATGCTAACCACCTGCCTCGTTTTCTCAATTATACCCATTGCGCGGGAAAGGAGTTGGGCATCTGAGCCAGAAAAATTATAAAAACAAAGCAACAAAAGCAACCTAAATTAATTTTTTATTGCTTTGTTTTTATGTCGCGGATTGCGTCGCGCTGCAGAAAACCGCCTGCCAATTTATTCCTTAGCCCAAGGATGAAATTAAAGGCAGGCACGGTTTTCATGTAGGTGCTATATTCTGTCCCTATCGCCTTTTGGCTGTACCTATCCTCTTCTTTTGATGCAAGGATGAAAGCGAAGCTTGCGATTATACCCAGCGCGATGACAACAGCATTCGCCACGAGAAAGGCGATACCTAGTGAAGCCAGAACACCGCTGAGATGGATAGGATGCCGGATTATGCCGTAAATTCCCTGTGTTAGAAATAACCGCGTGCTTCCCCATGCCGAGATAAGGTTGCTAACTTTGCGTTTTGATAAAAAGGCGTAACATAGTAATACCAGGCAGGCCAGAATCAAAAGCATACCAACGGATTGTAGGCCAACATTAAGAACGCGATCCATACCAAGCCTAAGGAATTGGCCCGCGTAATTGGCTACAATAAATATCTGCGTAGATAATACAGCAACACCCATACTAAGAATTGCGTCGCAGTACAGCTTATCGATAAGCGATCTGATAATCAGATAAGCTGTATAGGCTAAGAATAAAGAGTAAATGATTATCCCGGTTACCATGATTATATTCAAGTCCTTAAAAGCTTTGCTATTAACCGTTTTAGAATAAAACATTTGTATAATGATTGTTTACCCAAAAAAAGAAGCGGCACACAACTCTATATATAGCAAATTGTTCTTGTTTACCGCCAATAAAAGTAGTTTTTCGCAGTTTTTGCCTATACTAAAAGCCTAGAGCCTTATCCAGCTTCAAGCCAAACTCTGTTTCGAGCCCGTCTTCCGCATCAAAAGCAAGGCCGGGAAGGCTAAACATCGCCAAAAACTTGTCTACAATCTTAGGATCAAATTGGCTGCCTGAGCAGCGTCTTATTTCACCTAAAGCCTCGTCAACCGTAAGGCCTTTCCTGTATGGCCTATCAGTTGTCATGGCATCGTAAGCATCGGCGATAGCAAGGATTCTTGCCTCGATAGGAATTCTCCCGCCCTTCAGGCCCTGTGGATATCCTGAGCCGTCCCATCTCTCATGGTGTGCTTTCACTGCGGGGATGATATCTTTTAGGCTAGTTGACCTTATTATCTGCACGCTCAGCAGCGGGTGATTTCTTATAATCGTTATCTCTTCGCCCGATAGCTTATTTTGTTTTTTTAAGATATTATCAGGGATGCCTATTTTGCCTACATCGTGCAGCATGCCTGCCATTTCAACCCGGTTTACGATATCCTCATCTAAGCCCATGAACCTAGCTAGCTTCTTTGCCAAATCGCTTACGCGCTTTGAGTGAAGCCGGGTATAGGGGTCTCTAGCATCGACAGCTTTAGCGATGTTTCTAACCATATCGATGGATGTAATCTCTTCTGCGCGCTTTGCCCTCTCTTCTGCGCTTAGTATTTTAACTACCTTAGGATCATAGAACTGTATGCGGTTTTTGCCATTTAGCTTAGCCCAATAAAGTGCGCCGTCGGTGGTATGCAGCAGTTCGTCTTTGTCTTTCGCGAGCTCAGGATAGGTGCTAATTCCTATTGAAACGGTTATGCCTTTATCGGGAAATCCTTTTGATAAAGCCCTCTTTATACTCATCTTCATTCTCTCAGCCAGGTATTGCGCTTCCTCACCCGTTGTATTAGGGCAGATAACGCCAAACTCATCACCGCTGAGGCGACAGGCCTCATCTTCTTCGCGGGTTTCTGTGAGGATTGCAGCTCCTACAGTAACCAGGACTCTATCTCCGAATACATGACCGTAGCTATTATTAAGCTGCGCAAAGTTATCGATATCCAGCATCATTAGCGACAGCGACCTGTTATTCTTAGCTGCTCTTTTTATCCCTTTATTTAAGGTTTCATGGAAATACCGATGGTTGTTAAGACCGGTTAAACTATCTCGTAATGCCTTCGCAAATAGAACGGTATTGTCGGTGACCAGCAGGTGGTTTCTGTAGATGAGAATTATCAGCAGTAAACTGGAAATCGCAACTAAAACCGGCAATTCGGCCTTGTTGCTATTGTAAGCATATGCCAGCCATATGATAGGTATAACCGAGCTAGCTAAACTTGGTATCACCAGAGTGCGCCAGGGTTTCTGGGCAAGCGGATAGCTATCCACCGCACCTTTACTCTCGGCCCGGTGATGTTCGATATTGCCGACCAGAGAGCCTGTCACCTCATCTATTGAAGACATAGCAATAAGTGATGCAGTGACCATCAGCGACCAGGTAGTGTACGGGTTTCTTTGGTTATCTGCGAGGTAGAAAATTATGTCGGAGAAAATTGAAAAACTGAATGCCGCAACAAGCAGAACCAACCATCCCTCGATCTGCCCTTCAAGGAACCTGCGCGAGGCCAGAAGCAGTGAGACAATGATTATCCAGTCCATTATTGGATACGCTATGGCATATGTCTTTTGAACTACGCTCATGGCCGGGTTTTCATACCATTGCGGCAGGAGCAAAAATTTATAACAAAGCAAAAATGCGGCTAATGCCAGCATGGTGACATTAGCCAAGAACAGTTTCTTTTCACTATCAAATGGAGCCCTAATTCTTCCAAGGCTAAAAAGCACGCCTAAGATTATTGGGACATATGCGATCGAGAATGCGTCAGCAATTGTTGGCGATGGGACGTGTGCTATACCGTACTTTACAACGTAGCCAAAGAAGATTAATTCACCGGTCATCCAGAAGAACATACCAATTGACATCAGCGTCCAGAGCTTTTTGTAAGCGCTGGATTTCCTTGAGGCCCATGTGCTACAGATAAATGCGCCTATAATGGGGATAACATATAGTCCTCGCAAAACAATATCTGTAGTGCGCTCACCCGGTTTTAACATGAAGTTTAAAACCCCGAAAAGGGCCATACAAAAGCCGGCCAAAATAACAGCCGTCTTTCGAAGTTGCGCTTTGTTTTGATTGGTAGTAACTACCATTTTATACTCCTAAGTCATCTCTATAAATAAATAATCGGCATCCATATACATACCTTTAGCTGCGCTAATTAATCATACTACTGTACTACTATGCTAGGTGTGCTACTTTATAAGACCTAATTTCGTCATCAGCCAGTTTATCTCTCTTGGTACCTGGTGGGTTCTAATTTTAGTTACAAATAGCAAGGAAGAGCTTAGAAGCAAGGCAAACAAGCTTACCCAGAACCATTTAGGAAGATCGTTCCCCTGGGTAACCACATATAGATAAGGCAAGAACCAGGCAAAACGGTTGATAGTTATACCCCAGGCGATCCTCTGCCATGATCGTTTGATGAATCCCAGGGCAACCAAATACCACCCATACCAGTATATAGGGATAGATAGAACGTAGAAAAACAGAAACACCAGTGGGTTTACACTATATGTCGTTTGTATAAAGTAAATTAGCCGTTCAATCGATTCCATTCTTCATCCCTTTGGCGCTTGTTTAACTAAGTTCTTAGTTAAACAAGTAGCTTCTACATGCTGCTACTTTTGTTTTTACGGGAGTTCAGTCCCATTAAAGCCAATGATGCGTAGAATGCTACCTTCCTTGCTTTTCGTATTTTCATCTTCCGTTTGTATAGGTCAATCCATATATACCGGGGTGCGGTTATCAGAGGCTTGCGCTTCAAAAGGTACATAAGCACCTCAGTTGAAACTGCCGCCGAAACTAGCGATACCGAAGGGCTTATCCCTGGAACGCTTATTTTACCGTCGACAACGTCTCTTAGTACCTGTATGTCAATGTAGCTGGGCAACCAGGGGCACCATTTATGTATGGGTACGTCGCTAGATAAGATTTCTTCAATCGGCTGGCTTTCACTGAATCCGAGATAGCTCTCAAAAGATAAGCTATCCGGCATAAATGCCATAACTATAGCTCCAAAACCGATATTAAGCCCGGTAATTAGGGGCAGATGCCGCTTTCTTGCTTCCCGGGCGAGCATGACCGCAATCTCGTGCATTGTGAACTCGGACTCATCGATAACGATACTGGCGCCCTCTATAAAGTCGCAGATGTTTTTCTCATGTATCCCTGTTTCATACACATCGACCTTACAAAATGGATTGATCCTTTTTACAATATCTCCTATTTCCTGGGCTTTGTTTGCACCAAGCGTATCAATATAGCAGCCGTTTTGCCGGTTAATGTTACAGGCTTCAAACTCACCTGGGTCGGCCACTTTAATATGGCCTATTCCCGCTCTTGCAAGTGTCTCGGCAATTAAGCCGCCATCACCGCCAACACCGGCAATTACGACTGTTGCATTTTTAAGTATCTCTTGCTCATTTTTAGACACTATGCCGATATTCCGCATAAAAAGCTCGCCGTAATCCGGTAGATCCGGCTTTATCTTTAACAATTTCAATCGCGTTCACCTGCAGCTTTTCTTCTGGTTTGCTTGAAAAATAGATATAGCGAAGGATTCTTGTCGTGAAGGTTCTGCATGGTTTCTTCAATATCAAGGACATATGGAGCGGTGACATCGCCCAAGCAATATTTGCAGTCCCCTACCTGTTTAAAGATAAAGCCCAGCCTTCTCGACAGCGCGATAAATCTCCTATCTAGGATGGCATACCAGTACTTGATTCCATGGTCGATGCTGTAATCGTATATGGCTTTGCAGAGGCTAAGCATAATGTCATGGTCTATACTCCTCTTCTCCCTCAAAACGACCAGCCTCGAAACTTCAGCCGCAACGCCTGGTACATCCATCTTTGGAATACCAAAGTATTTATTTACTGGAAATCCAGTAGGTGAATCCAGAATCAAACGTATTGACCCTATAGCGTTCTCTTTTTCATCCAGCGCGATAAAATGGATGGCATGCTGATCAAATTCATCGGATTCAAGGCAATCCTCCGAGCTGGATAGGCTTATATATTCTTTTTCCTCGCAGAAAACTCTATATCTAAGTGCAAAAATCTGCTCTTTATCTTTTTTTGACAATGCCTGCCTTATTAACAAAATGCCTCCTATCCGTTCGCTGGCAATATATGGTTATGCTATATTAATCGGCATACCTCGATATTTCTTTAAGGCGTGGGGTTAAGAGGTTTATCCTGTAGGATATACGCTGCATTGCCGGATGTTGGTTTCATTAGTTATAGACCTCTTGGATATAGGTTACATGCCGGAAGCCTTATCAAGACCTTCTACGGTTTCTTCAAGTTCTTTAATGGCGGCGGTTACTTCTTTGAATTGGGGCATTTCCAGAAACTGTGCAGCTAAATAGGGGTCAAACTGAGTTCCTGCACATCTTGCAATTTCGTTCAGGGCTTCAATGTCGGTTAGGCCCTTCCTGTATGGCCTATCAGTCGTCATGGCATCATAAGCATCGGCGATGGCAAGGATTCTTGCCTCGATAGGGATTCTCTCGCCCTTCAGACCCTGTGGATATCCAGCGCCGTCCCATCTCTCATGGTGTGCTTTTACTGCGGGGATGATATCTTTTAGGCTAGTTGACCTTATTATCTGCGCGCTCATAAGTGGATGGTTCTTAACAATCGTCATCTCGTCTTTGGTTAGCCTGCCGGGCTTGTTGAGGATATTATCGGGAACGCCTATTTTACCTACGTCGTGCAAGATGCCAGCGATAGCTATGCGGTTTACAGTTTTCTCATCTAAACCAATATGTTTAGCAAGTTTAGTTGCCAAATCGCTTACGCGCTTTGAGTGAAGCCGGGTATAGGGGTCTCTAGCATCGACAGCTTTAGCAAGGCTTTGTACCATGTCCAGCATTGCAGCTTCTTCAACTCGCCTTGCCCTTTCCTCTGCGCTTAATGTCTCGACGATTTCGGGATCGTACAGGAGTATCTGGTTCTTTCCATGAAGCTTGGCCCAATAAAGGGCGCCGTCAGTTGTTTGCACTAGCTCATCCTTGTTTTTTGCAAGGTTGGGATAAGTACTGATTCCGATGGTTACCGAGATATCTTTATCAGGAAACATTCTACCCAATACCCTATCGATTTCTGCTCTTATGTTCCCGGCGGTAATAAGCGCTTCAGGTCCAGAAGTTTCAGGAAGGATTATAGCGAACTCATCTCCGCTTAGGCGACATGCTTCGTCGGTTTCTCTGATTTTGTTATGGATAGCGCTGCCTATTGTAATTAGAACTCTATCACCAAGGATATGCCCAAAGGTATTGTTGAAGTGAGAGAAATTATCGATATCAAGAAACAGAAGAGAGACAGCCTTGTTTGAGCGCTCAGCTTTCCTGAATATCTTATTCAGGGATTCCTGAAAATAACGATGGTTGTTAAGGCCAGTTAGGCTATCACGGAGTGCTTTGGCAAAGAGTATGGCATTATCGGAATTAACTAGGTAGTCCCTGTAAATAATAAGCAGTACGACTATCATTGATATGATAATCTGAACGATTTCGCCATTATGTGGCCTATAGAGTGAAGAGAACCATACGATAGAAATAACAAGGCTTGTGATAATGGGAACTATAAGGGAGCGGCGAGGATTTTGAGCAAGCAACCGCATATCTGAATTTGCATCTATTCTCGATGCAGTGCGATCGATTATACCTATTAAAAATCCTGTTGCCTCATCTATAGCTGATGCGACAACAGCCAGCGCTGTGACGACCAGTGCCGATATGGTGACAGGATTCATCTGGTAGCCGATTACATAAACTGCAATGTCTGCAACAACACTTGAGGCGATAGCAATAGTAAGTAAAACAATCCAGCCTTCAACCTGGTTCTCCCGAAAACGACGCGTGACCAGAAACAGTGATATTAGAACTACCCAATCGAGCATAGGATACGCCACAGTAGAGATTTTCTCTATAGAAGCTTTATCCACATGAGAGTACCATGCTGGGGTAATTACGAATTCGTAATTCAATAAAAATACCGCTAAGGCAGTCATGGTTACGTCAGCAAGAAACCTCTTTTTTTCAGTGTCAAATGGGCGCCTAATTTTTCCTAGACTGAACATGATACCTAGAATTATTGGCACATATGCTATAGAAAATACATCGGCTATTGATGGGGATGGCACCCGTGCAGGCCCTAAAATTATCGAATATGTGGCCATAATGGTTGCGCCTAGAAACCAAAAAAACATACCTATAGCCATCAATCGCCAGAGATGTTTGTAGGACTTAGAGTTTCTAGAGGCCCAGAGACAGGCAAATAAAGCCATGCATATAGGCATGACATAAAAAAGGCCATCGATAACGCCAGAAAACCTACTGCTGGCTTTTAAGGCATAGTGCAATATAGCGAATGTAACTAAGTAGCTAATGCTCAGTGCAATATAAGTCTGCCTTATGTTTTTTTTATTAAAGTTAGCCGTAAATGCCGACATTTGATTCTCGCTTTAGAGCACGTTAGGCAAAGCTATAATAATATAGTTTATCGGCAACTAATCACATATCTTTAGTTAATCGAGCATGAATAAATCAGCTAGCTGCAGAAATGCTTAATCGGTGATCGGGTAGCTTACTAAAATAATTCATTTTAGGAAGGTATGATGTCTTGGTTAAAAAGTTAGGAGTAATTTAAGATTAGAACCGGCCAACACCAAGTATAGAACCAATATCTTGACTTCCGCATCCCTCATTTTAGCATCTAATAACTACTGGTCAAGCGGCATACAGCCTTACAGTTTGGGTACTGCAAGGAGTTCTCTTTAAATGTCAGTCATCCCAAGCATTCTTTTTTGTCATCCCAAGCATTCTTTTTTTTATCATCTCAAGCATTCTTTTTTGTCATCCAGAGCATTCTTTTTTGTCATCCCGAGCGAAGCCGAGGGATCTCAATTATATTTTCTAACTTTTTAAGCCTAGAGCCACCCTTCACTTAAATCCCTCCAGCTGGGATTAAATGATTCTATAAGATTTACTTTCTTTGCCCTTGACCATCGTTTGATCTGCTTCTCTCTTTCA
>JAIMBH010000017.1 GCA_023511485.1 Bacillota bacterium
CATTTGGCAAGCGAGGCCATTTCTTCAAGGAGTGGACGGAAGGCGGCGGGACTTGGGAGCGTATTCAGATAACGGCC
This sequence comes from Bacillota bacterium, assembly GCA_023511485.1. Classification (NCBI taxonomy): domain Bacteria; kingdom Bacillati; phylum Bacillota; species Bacillota bacterium. The sequence goes on from JAIMBH010000017.1 coordinate 78, forward strand.
CTTGACTGCCCCAGGATAAGCCCGGTGTTTCTGGAGGAAGAGAGGCAGGCCCTTGGGGATTGGTGGTTTAGGCAGGAATACCTTTGCAAATTTGTGGAGACAGAAGACCAGCTATTTACTTACGACCAGGTAATGACGGCTATAACCGATGAAGTTAAGTCTTTGTTCGGAGGTGTTGGCAATGTATAACTTCTTCCTTGGCCTTGACTTGGGACAGGCCCAGGACTATACGGCCCTAGCGGTGCTGGAGCGAATTGAAAACGGGGAATACCACGTTAGGCACCTGGAACGGTTTAAACTTGGCACTCCCTACCCGGCGGTGGTCGAGAGGGTGCGAATGCTCATGCTTACCAGGCCATTGCTTAATAGGAGCGTCCTGGTGGTGGACAGAACTGGCGTAGGTGCCCCAGTAGTGGATATGTTCAGGCTAGAGAATCTGCGGCCCATAGCTATTACCATTACCGGCGGGAATTCGGTTAGCAGCGGCGAGGGAGGCTACCACGTCCCAAAGCGTGACTTAGTTTCCACCTTGCAGGTGCTATTCCAGACCGGGAGGCTTAAGGTGGCGGCGGGACTGCCGGAGGCCCGAACGTTGGTTGAGGAACTACTTAACTTCAAAGTGAAAATCAACGTCAAGACGGCCCATGATTCTTACGAGGCATGGCGGGAAGGAATACATGATGATTTGGTCCTTGCGGTGGCCCTGGCCTGCTGGTACGCGGAGAGACATAAAAAAAAGACCCCTGTACCTAAACCGGCAGGGTGGTAAATTGGGTTATATTTGGGTCATAAGGCATTAAAACCCCCTTAAATCAGGCCCTACGAGGAACCCATTAGATATACTATCAAGAGGCGGTTTAATTCGGACTCAGAAATGCGCCAGAAGTTGAATACTTTTACATACAAAGCTATACTAAACTATAGATAAATAGACCAAAGGAAACCAAAGGGAAGAAAAAGGGAGATGAAATAAATGCGTCAAAGTTTCCCCCTTCTAACTTCTCTAACAAAGGTGTTCTAAAATTACAAAGACAAAATCAACTTCATCAATTTCTTTTTCTGGCCAGCAATTATTTTGACGCATAAAGGAGGACCATAAATGGCCAAACGGCGTGGCAACGGGGAAGGGAGTATTTACAAGCGTTCTGACGGCTTATGGGTGGGTAAAATAAGCGTTGGCTATGACCCTGTTACCGGCAAGCTGAAGCGGAAGAGTTTTTACGGCAAGACCCGTAAAGAGGTTATGGACAAGATGGCCCAAATCCTCCAGGAAGTGAGGAACGGGACTTATGTTGAACCGGTACAGACCAGCTTTGGTGAGTGGTTGGACAAGTGGCTGACCGGCTATAAGAAAGGCCAGTTAAAACCCAGTACTTTTGAAAACTATGAAGTACTGATTAAAACCCATATCAAGCCAGCTTTAGGGAAAGTCCCATTGGCGAAGCTACAGGCCCATATGCTGCAAGCCTTCTATAACGAGAAACTGGAGAAAGGCAGGGTGGACGGTAAAGGCGGCCTGTCAACCCGGATGGTGCGCTATCTCCATGTAATTATCCGGCAAGCCCTGCAGCAGGCCGTAAAAGAGGGACTATTGCCCCGGAACGTGGCCGATGCTACCAGCCCCCCAACCGTGAAGAATAAGCAAATGCGGCCCTTGACCGAAGAGGAGCTATTGGTCTTCTTCAAGGCGGCCAAAGATGACCGGTTATTTGCGGCTTATGTATTGGCGGTTACTACTGGCCTTAGGCGCGGCGAATTGTTAGGCTTATGCTGGGATTGTGTGGACCTGGAGCAGGGTACGATTACCGTTAAGCGGCAGTTACTAAAATTGAAACAAGGTATTGTCCTGGAGGAAACTACAAAGAGCAAGAGCGGCAGGCGGAACATTATCCTGACCGATGACGCAATTAGAGAACTGAAAGAATATAGGAAGCGGCAATTACAGGAGAAATTGCTTTTAGGCGAAGCCTACCAGGATAACGGCCTGGTATTCTGCAAAGAGGACGGGACCCCGTTGCAACCAGAGGAATTTACAAAACGTTTCCAGCGGTGGCTGGAGAAAGCGGGACTGTCCAGGGTAAGACTGCATGACCTGCGGCATACCCATGCAACCCTACTTCTTAAAGCGGGAGTACCAGCCAAAATTGTCCAGGAACGGTTAGGACATTCTTCAATCACCATGACCCTTGACCTATACAGTCACGTTACCCCGGAAATGCAGAAGCTGGCGGCGGCAACCCTAAACGGCCTATTGAGCAAAGAAAAAGGCCTTGCCGGAATGTAAGGCCAAAGCGAATAAATTAATTACCACTAGCAGGGACCCGACCCCTGCTATTTTTTTTGCCTTAATATTGGTGAGGGATGTAGAATGCCTTAATACTACTGCAATTGCAGCTACTTAACGTTAAAATTATGCTTATTCTCCTCCACTTTGGCGGTTTTTCCCCATAACTGGAAATAAAAATTGGGTTAAAACTGGGACAGTAACACCTTTTTATAATAAATTCCAGGATTTCTCAAAACCCCGGAAGCCTTGATTTTCCTGGTGCAGAAGGGGGGAGTCGAACCCCCACGGGCGCAAAGCCCGCTTGACATTGAGTCTAAAAGACGTATCAAGGCCATTCTCATACGCGTTGGCTGTAACTTCAGGGATATTATTTGTGGTTGCTCTTATTGTACTTCTGATTACATTTCGAACGGTAAGCCCGCGATAAAAAAGCTATATCCGGATAAATAGACGATTTAGCTAGCTCAGTAAATCTTCGTATACCTTAAACGTTTTATCTGCCATTGATTTTATTGTAAACCTATGTTGCACTGCTAGTTGGCAATTCTTTGCTAGTTGACCTCTCAAATCCTCGTCGCCCAGCAACCTCTCAATCGATTCAGCAAGCGACTTATCATCTCCTGGCTCGGCTAATAAACCAGTTACACCATCCTCTATAATATCCAGGACACCGCCAGATCTAGTCGACACAACTGGAATTCCCATCGCCATTGCCTCGAGTAAGACGATCCCAAAGGGTTCGTTAATCGACGACAATACGAACACATCTAGAGCTGACATGTAGCGACCCGGCTCATCGACAAAGCCAAGAAACTTTATATATTGAGCGATGCCAAGTTCCTTAGCTTGCTCTTCTAACGTATCTCGAAGCGGACCGTCTCCTAAGATGATTAGATAAGCATTAGGATAGTTATCTATAATTCTGCGCAAGCTTTTAAGTAAGATATTAAATCCCTTAAACGGAACAAGTCGTCCGACAGCTCCAATTAGAACCGTGCTATCGGCTAACCCTAGCTCCTCCTTGACAAGATGCCTGTCGATGTGGCGGTAGAAGGCCCATTTAATAATGTCGATGCCATTAGGGATTACAGTGACCTTGCGTTCATCGACTCCGATATCTTTTTCAAGGCACCTTCTGATTTCAGATGATACGGCGATAATTCGCTTTGCGCTATTAAAAACTACTCTGTTTGCTTGTTTTACAATAGGGTACATCTTCGAGGTAGAATTTAAATTACTAGGGAAGTTATGTACTGTTATCACCGTGCGTTTCACTGGCCGTAGATGCGTTGCAAGCCAACCTATCATAGCGGCTTTGTTTCCATGGATATGCAGGAGGCTGGGTTTGATTTTTAGTAATTTTTTAGCAACAAACCTAGCGGTAATAAAGTCTGCTTTAGGGGAGAGCGAATCGGACATCTCGACTTCATGGTATTCGATGCCGATATCATCTAAAAAAGCAAAAAGTTTGGGTGCCCTTGGGGATATTACAACGGGCTCGTATCTGGAGCTGTCTAGTTCTGCAAGAAGACCGGTGATATGCGTTTGCATGCCACCGCTTGTTTTCCGAATAAGATACGCGATACGATTCATTTTATACCGCCTGGTTAAGTAGCCGATCCTACGCCTATTTACTGGGTGACTCTTGTAGTTCTTGAAGATCGAATACCGGCAAGACTATTGGAATAATTTCTTCTATACTATCAATTATATAGTCGGGGCTACTATCTGCAATTCTCGTACCATGAAAACCGTAAGTTACGCCTATGGTCAGGGTACCCGCGTTTTTGCCCGCCAACACATCGACATCGGTATCGCCGGTCATAACAGATTCATGCGGTTTGGCGTCTAAATAATGAAGGGCTTTAAGGACAGGCTCCGGATCAGGCTTTAAGTTTACCACATCTTCTAGGGCTACAAGGTAATCTATGTGCACGGATAAACCTGCAGCTTCTAGAGTCCCGACGACTGTCCGTCTGCTTCGTGTTGTTACCGCGGCTACTTTTATTCCCGCGCCTTTTAACTTTGCAAGTGTTTCGTTTGCGCCAGGATAGGGCTTTGCAAGGTGCAGGTGGCCGGCCTGAAACGCGCGATGAGTTGCCGCTAAAAGGTCGACATTAGCGCCTGGAGCCAGCATTTGATAGCAGAACTCCAGCGGCTGGCCGATTAGCCTTGCTATTTCTGCACGGCTTCTGGGTGGCAGAGCATACTTACCTAAAGTATGCTCGTAAGCCTGAAATATAAATTCGGATGTATCGAGGATTGTTCCATCGACATCAAATAAGGCGGCTTTAAATACTTGCATGACAATTATTATACCACGTATACAACGAAAAAGGCGTTTTGACGCCAAGCTAGTTTGCCTACCCCTATTATAGCTTTACTTCATTATGGTTATTTTTATTTACTTTAGGATTGGGAATATAGTAGGCAGATAAATCATAAGGAGGCTAGCGCCAGTGGACAAAAAAATAAAGGTTCTTGGATTTGCCGGAAGCCTTAGGCTGCGGTCGTACAATAAAGCCTTGCTTCGCGCAGCCCAGGGTTTAGTGCCGGACAACGTGGAGCTAGAGATAATTGAGATAGGTAATATACCGCTTTTTAATGAAGATGTAGAAGCACAAGGTTATCCAGAGCCGGTTCGTGAACTCCACAGTAAAATTGATCAGTCAGACGCAATACTGATAGCGACGCCTGAGTATAACTATTCTATCCCGGGGGTTTTAAAGAATACGATTGACTGGGCATCGCGGCCAGAGATGACGTGTTCTATAATGGGCAAGCCAGTTGCTATTATGGGTGCATCAACCGGCAGGTTTGGCACACTCAGGTCCCAGATGCATTTAAGACAGGTCTTTGTTGCACTGAACATGCCTGCCGTGCAAAAACCCGAAGTGTACGTAACCAAAGCTGCCGAAAAGTTTGACGATAAGGGCAACCTCATAGACGATAGGACCAAGTCGCAGGTTAAGAAACTTCTTCAGGCTCTTGCAGACCTAACAATTAAACAATTAAGAAATAATTAAGAAGCAACTAAGGTGATTTCATAGAGGTAGACTCATAGGGTTCGATCAATATTTAGCTCTTTAGCGCTGCGTAGCACCGCGGCGGGGAGCAGCAGCGGCAAGCAATCTTAAAACTTGCTAATCTTGCGCCGGATACCCAAGTTCAGCAAGTTTAGCTTTTATATCCTCTATGCTGACCTTATCAGAGTCATAATTAACCGTTACTTCTTTTGTTTCAGGGTTAGCATCAACGCTATATACACCCGGCATAGAGACTATACCGTTTTTCACTGTCATGACACAGTGCATACACGAAATATCTGGTGAGATAAGGTTTGCCGTTGTGGCTGGCATACAATTCATCCTTTCAAGAACGGGTGACAGGCACCGTTTGATTTTCTGATCTGCATGTTTGCAGGTATATTATATCAAAAGTGTGCAGTTGTGAAAAACCACGATTTCCCCAGCGGGAGCCCCATACCCATTCGCGTAATCGGGTATATTCATAACGCACGAATGCATATGCGCAAATCTAACTAAACATAGCAAAAGGAAAACCATGAAGCTCATATACTCATACGATGAAGTAAAGCCAGATCAGATATTGTTGGTGGGCGGCAAAGCCCGAAATGTTGCCTTAGTACACCAGGCAAATTTTAATGTGCCGCGCGGGTTGATTCTCTCTACAGAGGCGTTTCGCAAAACTATATCTCAACTTGACATCGGCCACGACCTAGCAGCATTTTTTACGCCTGGCACTCCCTTCCCAGCGCTTGAAGAAATAAGCAAGTCCTTAAGAGGGAAAATAGCGACAGCAGCGGTCGATGAGGATACTCAGGACGCCATTCAGCAAATTTACGATAGTCTGATTGGCTCTGCGCCTGCCGGTCTTATAGTTAGAAGCTCAGCAACTGTCGAAGACACACCGAAGGCCAGTTTTGCAGGGCGTCTATCGTCTTATCCCGATATCAGAGATTTCGAAGACCTTGTCGAGGCGGTACGTAGATGCTGGGCGTCGGTATTCACGCCTGAGACCCATATTTACCTGGAAGAACAAGGTCTTCTAGCAAGCGACATAGCGGTTGCAGTGCTCATACAGGTAATGGTCCCGGCAGAGCGGTCAGGCATTGTGTTCTCGATGGATCCGGTTACCGCAGACAAGGATAAGGTTGTTGTTGAGGCAATTTTTGGCTTCGGTGAGGAAATAGTATCGGGTGAGGTGACTCCAGAGCGTGATATCTACTCCCGAAAGCGCAGGATGATTGTAAGTCGCAGGCTGGGCAGGCAGGCAGAATTTATTACCCCGACTGGTGAGAGAAAACCGGTCTTTGAAGAGCTGAGAATGGTACCAAAATTAAGTGAGCGCGAGGTGAGCGAACTTGCTGGCATTGGGATCAAGCTAGAAGAGCTGTTTGGGATGCCTCAGGACATCGAGTGGGTGTTTAGTGATGGCGCATTTTATATCTTACAGTCAAGACCAATTGTTATCGGCGAACGGTATGAGAAGCTATTTCCTCAAATAGGTGAACAAACCGTGTTGTTGCACGGTACTGGCGTTAGTCCGGCTGTTGGTTCGGGGCGGGTTAAGGTCATTGGATTGGATGGCATACCCGAGGTTGACCCAAATACAGTAGTTGTGGCGCAGCGGATAACTAATGAACTCGCCGTTTATTTAAGGCGGGCTGCGGCTGTTGTGACAGATGAGGGTGGTGCGACAAGCCACGGGGCAAATATCCTCCGTGAGTTTGGGGTCCCATGCGTTCTTGGTACCGGCAATGCAACAGAAAGGCTAAAGGAAGACCAGCTTGTAACTGTAGATGGGCTAAGAGGTGTCGTTTATGAGGGAGATATTGCAATAAGGGTCAGTCAGATATCTCATGTTCCTAAGACCAATATGGAGGTGTTTGTCTCCGTACTTATTCCAGAGAAAGCAAGAGGGGTAGCTCCATTTGCCGATGGCGTATCATCGCTTAGGGATGACTATTTCATGTTCGAGTCGGGTGTCCATCCGATGAAAATGATTAGCGAAGGGATGGGTCTTTACCTAGAAGATAATATAACTAGTGGCATAATACAGACAATTGAGTATTTTGGCAATAAACCGGTTTGGTATAAAACCATGGATGCGCCGACGGATGAATTCAGAAGGCTTAGAGGCTCTGAAGATCCGGAAGAGCGAAATCCCCTTTTTGGATGGAGGGGCATCGGGCGTGAGCTTGAAGAGCGTGATATGTTTGAGCTTGAGCTGAGGGCAATAAAGAGAGCGCTTAAGAAGACCGGTGGAAATATCGGAATCAAACTGCCTTTTATAAGGTTTGTTAGTGAGCTACAAGATGCCAAGAATATAATGCGGGAGATGGGTTTGCGGCCGCATGACGATGTTAAAGTCGGCATTTCTGTTGAGAATCCGGCGGTTGTTTTTACTCTAAGCGATTTTATAAAAGAAGGAATCGACTTTATAAGCGTAGGCTTAAGCGATCTCGTTATGTGCGTGCTTGCATTAGACCGTGAGAGCCAGAAAGTTGCCAGATTTTTTAAACCCAACCATCGGGCAGTCCTGCAACTCTTAGACGAGGTAGCCAGAGTTTCCAAAAAGTATGGCGTTTATACCTGTATCACCGGCGAGAGTGCCAGAGACCCCGCAGTACTTCCACATATCGTCTCGATGGGGTTTAATGCAATTGGTGTGACTTTATCTTTCTTTGCCGAGATTAAGCAAAAGATAGCTCAGATTGAAGACGAGATTGCTCACGGGTGGCGTGTAGCAGGGTTCTAAACAGATTAAATAAAGTAACTCTGTTACAACTCGGGAAATCAGGGAATGAGATAATCAAGTCGGTAATTTGATCGAGCAGGTATTTTGTATACTTGGTATCGCAAAACAGCCGGCTGATGAATGAAGCTAGTGGAGGTGAGATTGATGGCAACGGCAAGACCGTCAAGGCTTAGCTGGTTCGATTGGACTGCACTGGTTATAACGGTTATCGGTGCACTTAACTGGGGTTTGGTAGGCTTCTTCAACTTTGACCTTATCCGTGCGATTTTCGGAACCGGTGCAGCCGGAACTGACCCGATCAGCACTGTGTCTCGTGTTATTTTTGCAATCGTTGGTTTAGCTGGTCTTTACTCGATCTACTCACTCTACAAGGTTGGCCAGATACAGGCCAGGATTCCGATGGAAGAGCGCGAACGTATGAGAAGGGCAGCTTAAGGACACTCATTTCATAACGGCTTAAGTAAAAGGACATGACGGGCGGTCCAGAGCCGCCCGTCTTTTACGTGCTTTTATAGCTATTTGTCGGATTAATATTTTCTTCTTGTCGGGATGGTGATTTCGACCACAGGAGAAAACCAATAAGAATGGATAAAAAACGGTAAAAACAAGAACTTGCCAGTCAGCCTTAAAAGTTAGATACTTAAGTAAATAGTTAGTTAAGGGAGAAAATATGTCTGGAAAATGCCCGGGCTCTGATATGAGAAACATCACGGCAGGAGTGTACGCCTGTCCTGAATGCGGTTATGCCGTTGAGATTTTCTCAGATGAGATGCGCAGAAGGTGTCCGAAATGCAAAGCATGGGTTGAGAAAAAAGAAACGCCATCTTGCGTGCAGTGGTGCAGTGCAGCCAAGTCGTGCCTTGGTGAGGAGCGCTGGAAGGCCGTGATGGAAGCTCTAGGTAAAGAATCCGAAGAGTAACCCACGCAGTTATAAGGCAGACCTTTTACTTTACCGAAAATTTTTTCCACAGATCTAACGAATTGCAATTACGGAAGATTAAAATTGTTCCCGCTTTATTAATTATCAATAGATGAATTTATCTATTAAGCCAAAACATGCTTGTCCGGGGCAGGTGTAAATTGAAACTAGCTGGAAGTAAATACCTGCAGCCCTGCAATTATACTTTCATCAATTGAGCAAATCATAAGACGATACTGTAGGATAGCTTTCCTAGTGCCGATAAAACCACTGAAGGCAACCCACATTTATCCAGGAGGACGGTATGGCAACGGAAGATAAATTTGAATTGACGGATGCGGATTTAGCTGAGGCGAAGCGTTACGTCGGATCATCCGGGAATTGCTCGATTACAAGGTCATACTTTAAAGAAACGCACTCATCAGTAGAGAACGCGGAGATGGACAGCGGGGGTCTCTACTGTCTCGAGAAGCTGGTTCGCCTAGCCTTCATCCAGGAGATGAAGAATGACCCGCAATTGGGTGCACAAACAGGTTTTATGCAATACTTAAATGGACTGATCAACGATTTTGAGTCGACCATAATAAGTGATTGGCGACCGGAGAGGTCTGCTAAAAGGATATGTGATTTCATGGTTGGCTTCTATAACCTTTATAATTATCAGTGGAAGAGGCGTGGTCGCTCAGACACCGAATTATGCGAGCAGTTTGTAACTATTATGCAGAAATGCCTCGATTTTGCTTATATGGAGTTAAGCAAGCGTTTTGATTCTCTTCCAAAAGAGATCGAAGATGTCATCAACGAGGCGTTTTTTTATGCTAATAGTAGGATAGAAGAGTGGCATGAGGAAATATCAATGGAGATTCCGGCAGCATAGCTTTATCTGTCGTGTCTGTTTTGCTCGATATGAGAAGTGGGCATATCAAATTAAGAAGAAAAATGACTAGCTATTTGGAGACGGCAGTTGAGCTGGCGGTTAAAGCCGGCAAACAAATAAAAAAGGTATCAAGGCAAACCCATACGATCACCTATAAGGGTGTGGTCGATCTGGTGACCGAGGCTGATTTACAATCAGAGACCCTGATAACTAAAGGCATTAAGGAGCGCTACCCCGATCATGGTATCCTGGCCGAAGAAGAAGGTATCTCAAAAGCAGAATCTGATTACCTCTGGATAATTGATCCTTTAGATGGAACGACTAATTATGCGCATAACTTTCCTATCTACGCTGTTTCAATCGCCCTTGAATACAGGGGCGAAGTAATAGTCGGTGTTATCTACGACCCTAATCTGGATGAGCTTTTTACCGCAGAGAAGGGAAAGGGAGCGTATTTAAACGGCAGCCCTATTGAAGTATCTAAGACAAAAGAGCTGGACAAGTCGCTTCTTGCAACCGGCTTCCCATATTATTTCAGAAATAACCCCAATCAGATACTGGATCTTTTTACTGCTTTTTCGCTTAAAGCACAGGGAATACGGAGAGCAGGTGCGGCAACCATCGACTATGCTGCTCTTGCCTGCGGCCGTTTTGACGGCTATTGGGAGGTTGGGCTCAAGCCTTGGGATATGGCAGCTGGCAGTCTGATAGCAATTGAAGCCGGAGCTAGGATAACCAGGTTTGACGGCTCGGCATTTGACATCCGCATTCCCGAAATGGTCGCAAGCAACGGTTTGATACACGATGAGATGCTGGAGATGATAAGTAAGCAGTTAAAATAGGTTTTCCTTCGTTGCTACCCTTCATTCATTTTCTTCAAAATACGGATAAGCTCAACTTGTTCTTTCCTGGTTAGGCGTTCAACATACGGGGCCATTATCATGCGGTGTGCTTCTCTTGACCTATCGACAATGTCGCGGCCTTTATCTGTTAGATGAAGGCGGGTAACCCTGCGGTCGGCGGTGCATGGCGTACGCGTTACATAGCCGGCTTCTACTAAGCGGTCGATCGTGACAGTTGCTGTAGGCTGACTTACCCCAACAGCGGCGGCAAAGGTGGAAATATCGCAGCCTTCGTTGACTGAAAGTATTCGTAAAGCGTGGTGCTCGGCCCTGCTTATCCCCAGTACACGGGCTACATGCTGAGGTCGGGATTTCCTTAGCACGCTTAGCAGACCGTCTAATATCTCATCAACATGCCGGTCAAGAAACTGCATCTTGCATTTCTCCTAAAACTTAGATAAACTAAGTATAACATGCTTTTGGAAAATGTCTATAGCTTTAAATTACTATCCTGACGTGCTAATATTGGTATCGGTGATGTAATTACAAGGCTTAAAGCATAGATTAGAGGTTCAATAATATAGAAATACTAAGCTTCGGTTCTTTTGGCCATCTGAAAGGAGCTGACAAATGGCATTTAATGATCGATTTTTAAGGGCGTGCAGGCGCGAGCCGGTTGATATGACTCCGGTGTGGCTTATGCGCCAAGCAGGACGGTACATGCAGGAGTACCGCGATATCCGGGCAAAGCATGATTTCTTAACCATGTGCAAGAGACCGGATGTCGCAGCTGAGGTCACGCTTCAGCCGGTTGATAAACTTGGCGTTGATGCTGCAATTCTCTTTGCGGATATTTTGCTACCCCTTGAGGGCATGGGTATAGACCTTGAGTTTGCAAAAGGCGAGGGACCGGTCATCCATAATCCTGTTCGCTCTAAAGCAGATGTTGCCAAGGTACGCGTTGCGGAGGCTGAAGAGGCGACTCCCTATGTCGCCGAGACGATAAAGATACTGCGGCGCGAGCTGGAGGGTCGGGTCCCGCTAATTGGCTTCTCAGGCGCTCCATTTACTCTTGCAAGCTATATAGTTGAAGGCTCCGGTTCTCGCGATTACCGTTACACAAAAGCAATGATGTATGAGGCCCCTGATGCCTGGCATGGTTTGATGGAAAAACTTGCCGAGATTGTAACCCGTTATTTGCGTATGCAGATTAGAGCTGGCGCACAAGCGGTCCAGATGTTTGATTCCTGGGTTGGCGCACTGGGGCCGGTTGACTATGAAAAGTATGTGATGCCATATAGTAAGATGGTCATGGATAACCTCAAGGACGAGGGGGTTCCAAGGATACACTTTGCAAACAACGCTTCGACTTTGCTGGAGCTGGTCTCGGCGGCGGGCGGCGATGTAATCGGTGTCGATTGGAGGATAAACCTTGATGTCGCATGGGAGAGGATTGGATATGACAAGGCGATCCAGGGAAATTTGGATCCGATTACTTTGTTTGGTCCGGTTAAGACAATCGAGGAGCGCGTAAAAGATATTCTCAATAGAGCTGGCGGACGTCCGGGGCATGTTTTTAACCTTGGCCACGGCATCCACAAAGATACTCCGGTAGAACATGCGCAGGCACTTGTTGAGTCCGTTCATAAGTTAAGCCAGCGCATATTGGTTAACTAATCAGTGAGAGATAGGTTAAGAAGGTACTCACGCACCAGAATCAAGTAAGGTAAAGTTGCTTGAGTTGCCAGTTAGTAGTGCTGCGGTTAATATGTTAGATATAAGGAGAGCTTAATTTGACTCCTGACAAAGATAACAGCACAACGATAGGTGTTATGTTGCTCGCTTTTGGTGGGCCGGATTCTCTCGACTCGGTTGAGCCATTTATGGAGAGACTCATGAAGGGTAGAAAACCGACCCCTGAGATAATCGCGAGAGCAAAAGATAAATATAAATTGATCGGTGGCAAATCACCTCTCAACGAGATCACCCAGAGACAAGCAGATGCACTCCAGCTAAAGTTGAACGAAATATGCAATAAATCGCTTAAATTCAAGACCTATGTCGGCATGCGCTATTGGCACCCCTTTATCGAAGAGACCATCGAGCAGATGATTTCAGATGGAATTAAAAGGGCTTTTGCTATAAGTATGTCTCCGCACAGTTCTCAGGTGAGCACAGGCGCCTATACGGACGAAATAAACCGTGTGGTTTCCGAGAAAAACCTCGATATACAGATAGAAATGATTAAGGGCATGCACAAAAACCCGATTTTTATCGATGCAGTGGTTGAGCGGATCAACGACGCAATTGCCAGGTTTCCCAAAGAAAAAAGGGATGACATCCAGGTTATATTTAGCTCGCACAGTCTTCCGGTAGCTTATATTGAGGCCGGTGACACTTATGTTGACGAATTAAGAGTGACAATAGAAGAAGTCTTGAAGAAAACAGGTTCCTTGTCTTGGCATCTTGCATACCAGAGCAAGGGCAGCATACCAGGAGATTGGCTTGGCCCAATGGTTGAAGATGTTCTGCAAGATATTGCAGAGGCGGGATACAAAGAAGTGCTTCTAGTGCCGATCGGATTTGCATCTGACCACATGGAAACGCTTTGGGATCTGGACATATTGCATAAAAAGCAAGCTGAGTCCCTAGGGCTCAAATGCGAGCGTTCAGACGCGTTGAACGACTCGCCAAAATTCATTGAGGCCTTGGCATCAATGGTATGCAAGCAGTTATAAGTAACCAGCATTCAGTAATTGGCTGATAATTAGCAGAAAAGATAAAAGATTTATCAATTAAATACTGTTGGTAGCTAATTGCTGATAGCTGGCGGCTAATAAAGAAGGGACGGCATGAAAAGGATAGCGATTATCGGTGGTGGCATAACAGGTCTTTCAGCAGCCTATACTATTAAAAGGGCAAATGATGATGGGAATAAGATTGACTATGTGCTTCTGGAGCGGGATTCACGCTTGGGTGGCAAAATCTGTACCGAGCGGACTAAAGACGGGTTTGTAATCGAAGGCGGTCCGGATTCATTTCTCTCAACAAAGCCCTGGCTATTTGAGCTTGCGCGAAAGCTAAATTGCGAGGACATGATTATCCCAAGCAACGATGAGCTGAAGAAAACCTACATCCTCGTAAAGAACAAGCTGCGCACGTTACCTGACGGCGTTATGATGGTCGTGCCTACCAAAATTATGCCTTTTGTAACCACCGATCTTTTCTCCTGGTTGGGCAAGATTCGTATGGCAATGGACTACTTCATTCCCAAGAAAAAAGAGCCTGGGGACGAAACGTTATCAAGCTTTATAACAAGGCGGTTAGGTAAAGAGTGCTTGGACAGGCTCGCAGACCCACTGGTGGCAGGTGTGTATTCAAGCGACCCCGATTTGATGAGCCTGCAGGCAACTTTTCCGGTTCTTCTGGATATGGAGCAAAAGTATGGGAGTCTGATAAAAGGCACCATTGCTTCGATGAAAGCCAGGCAAAAGGTGGTCGCACAGGATGTAGGTCGTGGGGAGCCGCCAGCCGGGGGAAAACCGGGTGCTCCTGGTGTGCTGAAAAGAACGCTTCATATGTCTTTTAAGGGCGGGATGCAGGATATTGTCGACCGGCTCTATGCGGCGATAGACAAAGACAAAGTTTTTATTGGCTCTAATGTGCTTAAAGTCGATGAAGTTAAAGATGAGCGGGGTGCAACTATCTATAAACTCCAGATGGCTGATGGAAAAACTATCGAGGCCGATGCCCTGATTCTTGCGTCTCCCGCAAATGATACGGCAGGTTTGGTAAGCGACATTGATAAAGAGCTTGCGAGCGTCTTGCGTGAAATACCGTATGTGTCGTCTGCAACAGTGTCTTTAGCTTACCGCAGAAAAGATGTAAAGCATGATTTTAAGGGTTTTGGTTTTCTTGTACCACTGGGGGAGGGCCGTAAAATCAAAGCCTGTACATGGAGTTCAAGTAAATGGAGCGGGAGAGTCCCCAGCGATGATTTTGCTATTGTTCGCGTGTTTCTCGGTGGTGCAAGGACTCAGGAACTTGCGTTACTACCGGATAATAAGATGCTTGCGGTTGCCAAATCTGAGGTAAAGAATATTATGGGCATAGAAGCGGAGCCCATCAATAATTGGGTATTTCGCTGGCCAAATGCTATGCCGCAGTATACTATCGGACACCTTGACCGCATAAAAAAGATCGAGGAGCGGGCCTCGAATCATCCCGGCTTGTTCCTGGCTGGTGGATCTTACCGTGGTGTTGGCATACCTGACTGCATCAATTCGGGAACAAAGGCCGCAGAAGAAGCGATAACCTATCTGGCGGAGTCTTTAGAGCCGGCAAAGGTTTAGAAAACAACGATCTATATACTATCCTTTACATCCGGAGTAACCTACATTTTAACTGCCTATTGTGTTTTGACATGAAAGTCCGAATAATAGAAGTTACCTTGGGCTTATCGGATTAATTTGAAATCATGGATGATTCTGTAGGCAGGCAAAGCCGCTTCCAAAATAATTTTATATCCGCTCTGGGCGGCGTAATCGTTCTGGCGGGACTATATGCCTCCAGTCTTTACAGTTACAATCTTTTCCATAGTATTGCCGAACTATTTAGCGTTATCGTTGCCGTGGGAATTTTTATGGTCGCCTGGAACTCACGGGGCTTCCTTGGCAATAACAATTACCTGCTATTTCTTGGTATCGCTTACCTTTTTGTCGCGGGTGTCGATTTAGTTCATACACTGGCTTATAAGGGTATGGGTGTATTTGTTGGGTATGGAGCCAATCTACCGACCCAGCTCTGGCTTGTCGCCCGATATTTAGAGAGTACTGCGCTTCTTATTGCCCCTTTCTTTGTTGCTAGAAAATTAAACGGCAAGCTGGCATTTGCTGTTTATGCTGTTATTACAGCCGTTTTATTAGGGACTATTTTTTACTGGGATATTTTCCCGACGGCTTTTGTCGAAGGCGTTGGATTAACCCCGTTTAAAGTAGTAAGTGAGTACGCTATTTCGGCAGTTCTTTTGCTGGCGATAATTCCACTGATTCAAAGGCGCAAGTCTTTTGAGTCGGACGTGTTAAGCTTAATCATCGCATCTATCCTTGTTACCGTTGCCGAGGAAATGTCATTTACCTTGTACACAGATCCGTATGGTTTTACCAACCTTCTAGGCCATTTTCTCAAGATCATATCTTTCTATCTAATCTATAAGGCGATTATTGAAACCGGCTTAGTGCGGCCTTACGGTCTTTTGTTTAGAGAATTAAAGCAAACAGAAGAAGCTGTTCGCGAAAGCGAAGAGAAGTACAGGCGGCTGTTTAACAATTCGAATGAAGGCATAGTAGTCTGTGACCTTGTCTATGATGATTTAGGTAGGCCGATTGATTACGTTATCAAGGACGTAAACCCAGGTTTTGAGAGGATTGTTGGGGCAACGAGAGAGCAGGTAATAGATCGGATGGCGTCATCACTTTACGAAACAGGGGGAGCCCACCACTTAGATACCTTTGCAAGAGTGGCGCAAACAGGTATTCCGGAGAGTTTTGAGGCGTATCTGCCTCAAATAAAGAAATATTTTAGCATTTCCGCGTTCTCTGCCGATGTGGATCGGTTTGCGATTGTATTTATTGATATTACTGAGAGAAAGATTGCTGAACAAGAGCTGAGAAGCTCAAAAGAATTAAGCGATGCACTAAACAGCATTGATGCACTTTTAAGCTCGACTCTTGATGTAGGCGAGGTTATGCAACAGGTCTTGTTAGAGTCGGCTAAGGCGGTTGGTGCTGAGACAGCTGCAATAGCTCTGCATGAGGACGGGCAATGGATAGTTAGGTATACCTATGGATTCCCAAACGATTTAACTGGGATGGGATTTGCCGACGAAGATATGCCGCATGCCATGATGGCTGCAAGAGCCAGAAAGGCGGTTGTTATAAACGATGTTGAACACGAGGAGATGGCGGGTCTTAAAAGTGTAAAAGAATTTGGCATTCGGTCGGTCATGGTTGTGCCTTTAATAATTAAGGAAGAGATTCTGGGGGCGATTTTTTTCAACCATAACTCGCAAACCACTATCTTTACCCGTGTGCAGGTTGATTTTGTAAATAAGCTTTCGCTGGCTATCTCGCTTGCCCTGGAGAACACACGCCTTTACAAAGCCGAACGGAATATCGCTGATACGCTTCAAGCTGCAATTCTGAAAGTGCCGAATAAAATACCGGGTATAGACTTCAGCTATCTTTATCGCTCGGCAACAGTGGTCGCAAAAATCGGCGGCGACTTCTACGACTTCTTTGAGCTTGATAGCGGCAAAGTAGGTTTCATGATAGGGGATGTATCGGGAAAGGGAATTGAAGCGGCTGCGGTAACTTCTGTGGTAAAAAGTACGGCGAGGGCTTTTGCCTATCGGAACAATAACCCATCCTATGTACTTAGTGAAACAAATAATGCTATCTCAAAGCAGGTAGAGGCTGGCCTATTTATTACAATGTTATACGGCACTATTGATATATCTAGCGGCCGGTTGACCATGTCAAGTGCAGGGCATCCTGACCCATTTATCTGTAGGCCCACCGGCTGCACCTTGGAAGTTGCACGGCGTAATCCTCCGCTTGGCATATTCCCGGATACCGGCTTTGAATCTTTTGAAACCAAACTTAGCCCTGGTGACTCTGTGGTTCTTTACACTGATGGTTTGGTTGAGGCAAGGAGAGATAGTGAATTGTTAGGAGATGAACGGGTACGCCAAACTTTAGACGGTCTTAATGCTGCCTCTCCAGATGAAATCGTTAGCAGCCTTCTTTCGTTGGCGATAGAGTTTTCTAGTGACCAGCTATCGGACGACATGGCACTCGTTGCTTTCAGGTACGAAGGCAATTTGGTTGATGCCCAATCAAAGCGCGATGTTACGTCTCGCTCATTGTGAGTATATATAAGATATGAGTGACATTAAGATTTGCCCCTTTGTAAAAGCAAAAGAGCATATGAGCGACGATGAATATTTCAAGGCTCTAGTTGCAGAGGTATTTCAGGTGGTAATCGGAATAGAACCGGTCATTGCCCGCTGGCGATATATCGAGCGCGCATTTGATGGTTTCTCAGTTGATAAGGTTGCAAAGTTCAATAACGCCGACATAGAAAGATTAATGCTAGATGCCAGGATTATTAGAAATCGCAAAAAAATAAGGGCGGTTATTCAGAATGCTAGGGAGTTTTTAAAGATAAAGAGTGAGTATGGCTCGTTTGAGTCATATATTAAGAGTTTTGAGGGCGATACAAAGCGGCTGGTTGCTGACCTGGATAGTCGGCTCCACTATGTTGGAGCACCGTCTATACGCAGGTTTTTATCCTGCGTAACTCAGAAAGCGGCTTAAAGTAGTAGTTTTAGGCGGCGAATTCTCCCCGTGGTATTTCAAGCAGATCCTCGACGTCAAGCTGCATCTCAACTATATCAAGCATTAGCCCAGGGGTCATTTTTGCAAATAGCCGAATCATGCCTTCGATTTCTTCAAAGCTCTCCCTGCGCACACCTGCAGACTCCATCGCATCTCTGCTTAGCTTAACCGGATAGGCCAGCAGATTAACTGCATGCGCCGCAAAATCGGCAAGAGAATTTACCCCTTGATCGTAAGCCGGATTGCTCATGAATATAACAAGGTTATCCCAGGCAAGTTTTAAAAACCCGGGCCAGTTGGCCATGGTTTTAAAGATGGTATCCACTACCGGTGTATTAAGGGTTGATTTGATATCCTCGTAAATTGATGTGATTTCTTCCGAGGCTTCGTTTTCTTCCACCGGATTTATCTCTATTTTTCTAATAAACTGATTTCCAAAGTGGTTATGAGATAGTGCAAGGTCACCGTTTCCGCCGATTGTAATCCCGCCAAGTGAGCTGGACAGAGCATGGGATATAAGCAGTAATTTCGGGATTCCGTAATTGAAAGCTTCAAGCTTAGTCCGAATTTCCAATAAATCATTAATGGATAGGTTATTTCGCAGGGCATCCTCATGTTTATAGCTTGTTATATGCATCTCAGACACGAATGTTTCGGCAAACCCGCGAGCACGGTCGGAATCAGCGTGGAACTGCTCGGTTAAAGTGGATGGTTTTAATTGTGTCCATGCGAACTCTAGAAATTCAGGATACGCAGCGAAGATTTGAAACATTACTGGAGTCCATGGGATTTCAAGCGATTGTTTTATGTCTTCATATATCTGTCTTACATTATCGGGCGCGTTGCTTTCTCTAACTAGGTTGATATCTAGCACGCCGATCACCCCTATATCTTTTTTCTAATTTTTCATCCTATGCGTCTTCATCCGGTGCCTCGTATGCTTTTAGGTATACCAAAAAGAAAGTGTATCTAAAAGTAATGTACCTAAGATGGTAATTCAAAATAATTAACTGGTGTGCTCAACTCTAGTTTTGTCTTTTGTTTTTTAGATCGGTAGTCGGGAATTGTATTGTCGGCCGGCAGCTGTTGGAAATTTTTAATCAATAGTCTTAGGCTCTTATGAAGGCTGGAAGCATATGCGTATAAGATAAAAATGGATACGTTAGGGGGTAGCAAACCGATGCAAACATTGAAAATCGTTGCCGACACCAATCTTTGGATCGCGGCCAGGTTTAACCTGAGAAGTTTTTCGGCCGAAATCCTAAATTTGGCAGGGGAGGGTAGGGTGAAGCTGCTTTGGAGTGCAGATACCAGAGCGGAGCTCGAGAGGGTCCTCTCAAACGTGAAAGCAACGCCTGAATTTAAGGCGGGGGTTGAAAGGTTGCTTTCAAAATCAATCGATGTTGGCCCGACCGAGAAGCTACAAGTAGTTGAAGCTGACCCCGATGACGATAAAATTCTGGCCTGCGCACAAGCCGGCCAGGCCGACTATATCGTAACAAGCGACGAGCACCTTCTCTCTCTGGGAAGATTTGGTCGCACCGAGATAGTAACACCAAAAGCTTTTCTGCAACACCTAGGTCGGAGACGAACCTTTTAGGTCACTAGGTCACGCCCCGGTTGGTTTTACAAAACCCAAGGCAAAAAGAACTCCATTGAAAGATATGGGGACCATAAGCAACCTTGCCCGAAAAGATGAACCGTCCTTTCTAATGCCAGTAATTGGCAATTCAGCAGGTGCCCGCTCGGCAATGATTTTTTCATAATAGGTTGCCATGATGTCGTCTCTACTTTCTTTGGAGAATAAATGCGAAAATGGGGAGAATTCTTCCCATTGTAGGGGCGTATACCCAAACATATCAGCCAGTAGTTCATTGCATGCTTTATGGTCGTCATCTAGATATACAAAAACTCCCTCTGTTGAGTTTTCGAATACAGGTATTAGTTGTTTCACAAGCTCCCCTATGGCCTTTCTATGGTGCAGGCGTTCGCTTTCTTCTTCAAGCATGATATCCACCGCCTTTTTGCTAATACTTTGCTTATAAAGAATTTCCCTATTTATTGGGGCTAAAAACTAACTGCTGTGAATTGCACTGCCTTACTACACACAACCTTGTCGTGTAATGAGCTTTTCTAACTTCAAATCTAATGGTAATATGGTTATAATTGGTAGTAATTACCTATTGCAGGTAATGGACTTAAGCTTCCGACTGAAGACCTGACGGGGATTAACCTATTTTTAACATTGTTAAAGAGGATTTAACCCAGGCGGCGTGGAATTATAGACTTGGATTTCCTTCTTTGTCTATATTTTGTGTACAGGGAGAGTTTTTACCCAAGAAAATAGTTGCGGAAAAAGAGGATAACATGCCTGCCATTAAAGTATTGATCGTCGACCACTACACATTACTAAGAGAAGCTATAAAGGCAATACTCAGTCAAGAGGAAGACATAAACGTTATTGCGGAAACTTTCTTAGCTGACGAAGCGGTAGATTTAGTATCAGAGCATAAGCCCGATATAGTCATAATTAGTCTTTTAAAACCCAATGTATCGAATTCTAATCTTGTTAACCGGATCAGAAAGGTCAATCCAGATACCAAATTTATCGCATTTATTGATGTAAAATCAAAAGAGGTCGAAAAAGCGCTTTTCGATTTCAAGGTTTCCGGTCTGCTTCGGATCGATATCGAGCCCGATGAGGTAAAAACCGCCCTGAGGAGGGTATTCAAAAACGATAGCTATATCGATTCTCGTATAGTTGATAACCTATTTACCAAGAATGGAAAGAATGGAGAATTTAAGCTATCCGTTAGGCAGCTGCAAATACTAGAGATGATAGCGGATGGGTTTACTAATAAACGCATATCTGCTGAACTGGGAATAAGTCACGATACGGTTAAGACTCATGTAAGAGTTATCCTTCGGAAATTAAATGCTGCCGATAGGGCGCAAGCTGTATCAAAGGCATATGAGTTAGGCGTTTTACGCCACCCCGATAGCTTGAACCCTGATTTAATCGGGTGGTACTAACCTAATTCTTTCAAATTCCGCAAACTTCCTTGCCCATTACGAATTGCTACATACCATTCACGTACCGGTCAATAGAATGTTGACAATATACCCCATGGGGTATAGAATGGAAGCAAGCCTATGTTCATCGCGTTAATGATATAGCGAATAATGTAGCGTTGTTTTAGAGGTTTGAATCTTAGCTAGAGGCTGGAGGCGGTATGTTGAAGGATAGCTTTAAGGCGATGGCAAATCCCGCACGGCTCAATATACTTGCCCTTCTCAGTAAAGCTGAGAAAAACAGTAACCGAGAGCCGCTCGCTAAGCAGGGAGAATTAAGCGTGCACAGAATATTGGATGGCGTTTCCCTATCTCCTTCTACGATATCGCACCATCTGAATGTTCTAAAAAAGGCTGGGCTTGTAAAGGCCCGGAAAGATAAACAATGGGTATACTATTCGCTCAATAGAGGGACCATTGATGAGATGAAAGATTATCTGGCCAGATTATAAAGCATTTCCCCTATCCTATTACCTGATTAGATCACCTTATAATTTGGTATAAGAGGCTTGTCTTAAGATGCACTCTTAGTCAAGCCAAATAAATGCAATGTTAATCAGGTACGCATTATGAGGGGTGAGATTATGGCAGAGCAGAGAAAAACGCGGGTTTTAGTTGTGTTTTACAGCATGTATGGCAATACGGCTACTCTAGCCCGGGCGGTGGCGGAGGGAGCTCAAGAATCCGGGGCAGAAGTTAGGATTCGCCAGGTTGAAGAACTTGTGCCAAAGGATGTAATCGAGAGAAACCCTAGGCTCAGGGAGGTCAAAGAAAAGCTAGCCGAAATTCCTGTGGCTACAAATGATGATCTTACATGGGCGGACGGGATTGCTTTTGGTACACCGACAAGATACGGCAATATGACGGCGCAGATGAAAGAGTTTATTGATAAAACAGGGGAACTTTGGGCGGCAGGCGTATTAACTGATAAAGTAGCGGGTTTCTTCACGACCACATCAACGCTTCACGGAGGCCAGGAAAGTACTATCTTAAGTATGATGATTCCAATGTTTCATTTTGGCATTATACCGGTCGGTGTTCCCTATAGTGAAGAGCAGTGTTTATTTGAAATGGCTGTAGGTGGGGGGAGCCCGTACGGAGCATCTGCGGTTGTCGGGCCAAATAGCGATAGGCCACCAACAGAGAACGATCTTACAATAGCAAGAACCCTGGGCTCTCGAATTGCAAAGGTTGCATCCAGGATGGCTGGTACAGCAATTGAGCGCAAAGCAGCTTAACAGGGGAATTCTTAGGAGGTTTTAGGATGAAAAAAATTGCGGTATCAACAGCTGATGGTGTTTCTATTTGTGGTCACCTGGGCAGGGTGAGTAAGTTTTTCATTTATGAAGTTAAGGATGGTGCGATTGTATCGAAAAACTTGCGGGAGGTAACTCCTGTGCACGGTTCTCATGAGCGCCATAACCACGACCACAATCACAATCACCATCACCATGCCGGGCATGGAACACTTATAGATTCCCTTTCGGATTGTTCGGCTGTTATAACTAATGGTATGGGTGGAGGAATGGTCGCTGCACTTACCAGTGCTGGTATGGACCCTGTTATAACCGCGGAATCTGATCCGGATACGGCTGTTTTGGCCTATTTGAACGGGGCTCTTGAAGCAAGTGAGGGTTGCAGTCACTGCAGTCATTAAATAGTAAATAGGTGCGCATTGAAGTTCGTCATTTGCAGTTCGATATTTCTACAGCCACCCCATTGGATTAACCGGATTTCCATTCGACCTTACTTCAAAATGTACGTGTGGGCCGGTAGAGATGCCGGTTGATCCGGCGTAGGCAATAACCTGGCCTTGACTAACACTTTGCCCGACGCGCACCGCCAGAGATGAGTTGTGACCGTAGAGCGTAGTGATACCTCCGCCGTGGTCTATTACTACAGCATATCCGTATCCTCCCATCCATCCGGCTATAACGACGTTGCCGGATGCTGCAGCATGGACCGGAGTACCGGTGGGTACCGCAATATCTATTCCGGTGTGCATTCTTGAGTAACCCAGCACCGGATGGTATCTCCAGCCAAATGGGGAAGTGATTGGTCCAGATACCGGATAAATGAATCTACCAGGTCTTCCCCCGCTTCTTGAAACCTGCCTTCCCCCGCCTGTTAGTTGTCTGATCTGGTTGGCTATCATATTTGAGGTTGATTCAAGCATGTCCTCGGCTGCCTCAAGTTGAGCCTTGTTGTTCCTAATTTGCGCTAGCAGAGATTTCTGGGCTTCTAACTCAGCTTGGAGGGCGTTTTGGCGGGCCTGGATGCTGTTTTTGACAGCTACAATACGGTTTTCTTCGTTAATGAGGGCGAGTCTTTTTTCGGCAAGAGCTTTTTTCTCGGCATCTATTTGGTTGACTTTCTCTTGGATCAGTTGAGTCAGGTGCTTTATCTCGACAAAGAGTTTGCCGTCATTTTCTGCAACCATCCTGATAAACGAAATGCGCTCAATAAGATCACCCAAGTCTTTTGAATTAAGCAGTATTTCAAGAGCATTGTTCTTGCCGTTTCGGTAGATACCGTTTAATCTCTTATTGTATACTGTTCGCCTTTGCTCGAGCTTTGCCCGGCTAACAGCTAACTCAGCTTGAGCAGCATCCAGCCTTTTTTGCGTTTCGTTTAGATCAACCTCGATGGCCTGCCTTTTGGCAATAGTTTGATCGAGCTCTCTTTGTTGGGCAAAGATTTCGGTTTGAAGCTGGCTAATTTTTTCGTCGTTTTGCTTGATCTGGGCAAGTACGCTGGCTTCACGTTTTTTGGCATCGTCGATTTGGCGCCTGGTTGATTCAATTTTGGCTTTAACATCGTTTAGTTGCCGGCGTTTGTCATCAA
The DNA here is from genome assembly GCA_023511485.1 of Bacillota bacterium. NCBI lineage: Bacteria > Bacillati > Bacillota > Bacillota bacterium. The sequence goes on from JAIMBH010000017.1 coordinate 24,097, forward strand.
GCTGTGATGCGAAAGCCGTTGAAGTAAGTAGAGTAAGCGCTAATGTGACTATTATTAGGATTCTTGTACGGTAAAGTCTACGAAAGTGTACCATGCAGTTTCAAAATTTAAACACTGGAAGGAGAAGTAGTCAACAAATTAAGCAAGTGGTTTTTGATATATTAGCCTATGACCAGGTTGTTTAGGAAAAAATTTTTTTCTAAATTTTACAGCTAACTATCGCTTGATTCTATTGTCCAAACGGTAATTAGCCAAGCAAAATATGCCATAAATGGCAACTAAAATTTTAGTTGCCATTTTCAAAAATCATTTGAAAATTAGCCAGTCTTTTCCCTCGCCGCGCGTTGTTCTGACTAAGTGAAACTCACCCGAGAGGCGCTTTCCATGCAGGACAAACTTAAGACTTTTCGGTTTTTTTTGCAATATCTCAAAAGTTCCTTTATCCCAAATAGTAACCTTGCCTGCTCCGTATTCTCCTTCAGGAATAGTTCCCTCGAAATCTATGTAGCCTACGGGATGGTCTTCGACCTCAACAGCCAGTCTTTTAATTCCCTTTTCATCTGACACCCCTTTAGGCACCGCCCAACTTTTAAGTACTATTTCTCCAGTTGGCTCATCAGATTCAAAGAAGTCAGCAGGTAGCTCAAGCCGGAAGTCGAAGTGGTGGTGACGGGAAAAATGCTCTTGCACTACAAAACGTTTTTGCCAGGCGCTTTGCGCCTCGCCTGTTGGCTCGGGTGTTTTATCGAATTTTCGCTTTGCACGGTATTCTTCTAAGGGCATGTCTGTATTATATAAGGAGTCGGAAGTTGAAAACCAGGAGTCGGAATAAATTAATTGCAAACTGAAATGCTGCGCACTGGAAGGGCGGTTATGTTTTGCAGATTACGAACTACGGCAAGAACTTTGTTTCTTGTTCTTTGTTCTAGGCAACATAATTTAATAAGCGAGAAACAAGCGAGAAGCAAGTGAGAAACATATTACAGGGGGTTTATAAAATGCAAGTTTTGGTGACCGGGGACGTGCTTGTCGATAAAGTGGTGCGCGAGTTCGAAGAACACGATATAGCTGTTATAAAGAAGCCTGCTACTCTTAACGAAAACGAGCTAATAGAGGCCGTAAAGAACGTTGACGGATATATTCTTGGAGGGAACGAAAAAGTAACGGGAAGAGTCGTTGATGCCGCCAATAAGTTGAGAATAATAGTTTTCTGGGGTGCCCAGCCGAGCACTTTTTTTACTTCTGATGCCATGGATAAGATGAAGAAGCGCGGTATCGCCCTTGAGACGACTGGCTCGTCTGTAAATGCCGTTGCCGAGATGACTGTATTTTTGATTGGGGCTGCGATACGAAATATTCCCTATCTTGTTGGGGAAGTTTACAAGGGTAATTGGAGTGAGATGAAAGGAAGTGAAGTTAAAGGCAAGACTGTTGGGATTGTAGGGCTGGGTAAGATAGGGCAAACCGTTGCAAAGAAGCTCTTAGGACTTGAGTTAAAAGAGATCTTGTATTATGATGTGCGCCGTAACGAGGATGCTGAGAAAGAACTCGGTGTAAGATTTAGCGATTTGCAAGAGCTCCTGCAAAAAAGCGACATTGTAAGCCTGCATTTGCCTTTACTTCCGCAAACACAGGGCATGATAGGAAAGGAGCAGCTTAGCCTAATGAAACCGACGGCAGTATTGGTCAACACCGCAAGACCTCAGCTTGTAGATGGAGAGGCCCTTTACGAGGCGTTAAACAAGGGTATTATTGCTAAAGCTATCTTCGATGGTTACTATGTTGAAGGTGCCGATTATTCACTCGGTGCAGCTGGAAAACTCGTTACGCTTCCTATCACTAAGTTCTGGTTTACACCGCATGTCGCATTTAATACGCACGAAAATGATATCGAACAGAGCGAAACCGCTTTTAATTTGATGATCCAAGTTTTAAGTGAGCAGTCTTCTGTTGCATAAATGGAGTGATGGCCTGATGGTGCAGCTAAAAGAAAAGATAAGAATAGATGCAATTATTCCCTTTTTCGATCTCCCCTCAAACAAGGGGAAAAATATAAGGCCTTGGGATTACAAGCAGCGCAAACACCTTGTAGTCTATTTTTTTGGAGGAGCTGATTGCGTTGAGTGCAGGAATACCTTAAGGCAGTTTGCCGAGCATTATACCAACTATCGGCAGCTAAATGCCGAGGTGCTTGCTATAGGAAGGGATAATCTGGACAATCTATCCAGGCTTGCAGACAGCCTTAGCTTGCCGTTCCCGGTTCTTTCTGATAAAAACGGTGAGGTAACCAATGCATATACCTATATCAATCCAAAAACAAGTATGCCTTACCCATCCATTTTTGTGGCGGATAAATTTGGCTCTCTTGAAGAGGAGTGGATTGTAGAATCGGAGTATGAGCTTCCCACGCAAGACGAAATACTGTCAGTTTTGCAACTATTTGAGCTCAGATGTCCTGAGTGAGGAGTCTAGACGGGCAGTTTGCTCGTTTATTACAGAATAGTAAGTTAAAGAAGCTCTGGCATGGCAGACCATACAAGGGCGCCCCGCTATCTTGTTTTGTCTCTTACGGATGGCTGGACAAAAGCGCACGAGGTAGAAGCTAGAGAAAAAACCCAATGGGCTTTAATTAGCTTATTATATTTAGCAGTTATATAATAGTTAATTAACACCTTCCCATTGCCGTTAGGCTATCCTTGGCAAGGGTAGAAATTCAAAAGCGATTTGTACTGGGCTTAGCGCTAGAAGGGAGATTGGCAATGTCTAATTCGATTGAGGTTCTTGCAGACTTGGTGAATGCAGCCGGTCCTTCCGGCTTCGAAGGAGAAGTTAGAGAAGTTATAAGGCGCCACCTTGGTCCTATTACGAACATTGAGATTGATAATTTAGGAAGTATTATTGCGCAAAAGGAAGGCTCTGATGAGAAGCCCCGGGTAATGCTTGCCGGCCACATGGATGAGGTCGGCTTGATGGTTTCTTTTATCACCAAAGACGGATTTATTAAGTTTCAGCCGCTAGGCGGTTGGTGGGATCAGGTTATGCTTTCCCAAAGGGTTATGATAAGGGGTAGCAAGGGGGATGTTCCGGGGGTAATTGGATCCAAGCCACCCCATCTTCTTTCACCTGAGGAGCGGAAAAAAGTTGTAGAGATGAAGGAGATGTTTATAGATATTGGTGCTTCGAGCGATGAGGATGTAAAAGATATGGGCATAAAGCCGGGCGATCCCGTTATAGTTGTAAGCCCATTTACCCAGATGAAAAGGGAAAACATGCTGATGGGTAAAGCAATGGATGACAGGGTTGGCTGCGCCGTATTTGTTGAAGTTATCAAGAGACTCAAAGACATCGGGCATCCCAACACGGTTTATGGAGTTGGAACCGTGCAGGAGGAAGTAGGCTTAAGAGGAGCAAAAACCAGCTCCGATTTTGTAAATCCCGATGTTGCTTTTGTTGCCGAGGTTTCAATAGCTGGCGATACACCTGGCGTTGCGGAGAACGAGGCCCAAGCAAAACTTGGCAAGGGTCCATCAATAGTTGTCCTTGATGGCAGCATGATCCCAAATACCAGGCTTCGAGATTTAGTTGTCGAGACGGCAGAGGAAAATAATATTCCTTACCAGTTTCAGGCGGGCATCCGGGGAGGAACCGATGGTGGCAGAATACATCTGCATGGTATCGGTGTGCCGAGCCTTGTTATTGGGGTGCCTGCACGTTACATCCACAGCCATGTCGGGATTATCGACCATAACGATTTTGAAAATACCGTCAAGTTACTCGTTGAAGTCGTAAAAAAACTTGACGTGGCTACCGTAAATAGCCTGAAACCATAAAAAGCTGCCATATCACCATAAAAATCTGGTGTAAACTTTAGGTTATAAGAATGTATTGCCTAAAGATTCAATTTATCCCTAAGCTTGATAATCTCTTCAACTTCATCGTTGGTTTTAAGCTTCAACAGGTGCCGCAAGACAGGCGTATTGGAGCCACCCAGCACTTTATCTACAACGCTATCTATAATTAGTTTAGCTACCTTATCTCTACCTAAGGCTGGGCTGTAGATATAAGCTTTATCGTTTCTATTCTGCTTCAATAAACCTTTCTGTGCGAGGTTGTTCATAGCCGCCATAACGGTCGTATAAGGGATGTAGCCTCTCTTTAGACGCTCTTCATGAACTTCCCGCACTGTTACCTTCTTTTTTTGCCAAATTACCTGCATGATATCTGCTTCTAGAGTACTGAGGCCACTGATATCGATTTTACGTTTGCGATATTTCTTCTCCATAAAACCTCCCCTAAAGACATAATTTCTTAAATCGCATAGTCTGATAAGGATGCTAGGTTATTCTCGTCGGTGCTATGCAAACTTTCATTCTGTAGGATACGAAGCGATTAATATTAAATAAACTAAACAACAATATTATAGCAATATAAAATTCTAGCGCAAGGTGCGTAAGCTAAAAAGAAGTAATTTATAGTTTAGCCTCTATGGCAGGATTCTATTGATTGTAGTTTTAGGCGCAGGCTTTTTTGGCTAAATCATTTTTTATGTAATCAAGATAGGCGAGTATAACTTCCCGCGCCCTGCCGCATACTGGCTTGTTAATGTCACTATTTACCGAAAGAGCTGAGTACGCACAGCCGCCGCCGCAAAGCAGAGCTATATTACACTGCCTGCACTTTTTCATTGTAAGTACGCTTCGCCTGCTCCACATATCAATTGCTTTGTCGTATACCTTAAGGGTCGGTCGAAATTTACCAATTGCAAATTTTCTACCACTTCCCATGACTTCTGTGCATGCATAGATATAGCCATCAGGCCCAAAGACGATATTCTCAAGGTTATCTGCTTCACAGTAATGGAATAATGGCTGTATTGGTTTTCCGCTAGAAAGTACCGATCTGATATGAGCAATAGTTCTGAACATGTTCAGGTGAAAAACCTTCTCAAAACCTGGATTCTTTTTAAACAGGTCAAATATCTTGCTTACCAGTTCGTCCTCAGGCAGGAGATAGCCATATTTATTTTCCTGCGCATGGTCCTGGATGGGGGAAAGATTACATGTAATGTTGGGCTTTGCTAGCCAGCCGTTAATTTGCATATGCGTAAATAGCTGTGGAATTGTATTTATGTTTTGAAGGTCAACGTTAATTCTTATTGTTGTCTCTATGCCCATATCAAGGAGGTCACTTATTGACCGATTAACAGCTTCAAAAGTCCCCCTGCCACTTGCCGACTTCCGGCGCTTATCATGTACTTCCTGGGGCCCATCTAGCGTAACCTGTATCGAATGGATTATATCTTTATTTGCGCTTAAGATATCGGTGAACTTATCTAAGTGGACCCCATTTGTAACGATGCTTAACAATAGCGATCTTTCTCTGGTTTTCTCAAAAACTTTTTTAACGAGCGGTTTTGTTTTTGGCAGCAGCGGTTCTCCTCCAAAGAGCTCAACTGTGCATTTGCGCTTTGGGTATGCACTCATAAACCTATCGATAGCAGAGAATGTATGATCGATATCCTCGATTCTCATGAAGGCGCTGTGGTCACGGGTAAGTTCGCCCTCAAAACAGTAAGTACACCTTAAGTTACAGCTGTACGTGGGGCAGATAACAAAGAGAAACTGCCTCTTTGAATCGGCAAATTTGCTAACTATATACTGCAAGCGTGCCTCTTCTGCGGCATCGCTTTCAACAAGGTAGCCCCTCTTTTCAAGCCGATCGATTGTTGAGTTATCTATTCTAACATGAATCGGTTCATGCGCTTGTAGAAAGCGGTAGACCCGTGGGTCCACGATGTCTACCGCCCCAGTTAGTGCGTTGATCAGCAGAACCGATTCTTCAGATATTTGGTATGACAAAACATATTTACTAGTCTTCACTTTATCTCACTCTTTTTACCATTCCCAGCATGCCAACCAGAAGCAGCACGAGGCGTTATCTGCCAGGTCTTCTTTTTGGTCGACTACATCCCAGAGCATGTTATCTTCGATAAGAGATTTCACGCGCCATCACCTCCTAAAACTCAGTACAATGGCAGAATGAAATGATTAATGAAGGATTATGATAAGGTTGCCCTTGAAGACGAACCCTAAAACCGGGTGGATAAAGAGAATTGCTATAGCGGCGAATGCTATTAAAAAGCCCTTTAATAAGCGAAGTGGCAAAAACGAGCATCTATCTGCCTTTTGCTCGGTAATTGAATCTACCCTTCGCTTAAGTACAGAATGGCGATATAGAAATCCTTTTGCAAGGGCGGGATAAAGTACTTTTTGCGTTGATTCGATGTTTCTGCGGAAAATCGCTACATCCAATAGTGCGCCAGCAATTTTTACGGCAGGTAAGCCAGTCTTCTCAAGCGCTACTCTGTCACAAGCCATCTCTTTTTCTTCCTCGATCATGTGGTATATCGGATAGACTATCGGATTGAAAAATAAAAGGTCTCTAAGTATGAGGGATATCCAGCCCGTTAGGTTATCGTAGCGCTTTATGTGTGCTAGCTCATGTGCTAGCATTATTTCAAGCTGCTCCTCCGAAAAACTGTCGATTAAAGCCTGCGATATTACAATTATCGGCATTTTATGGCCAATACTAAAGGGGACAAAGTGGTATTTTGTAGTAACTACTAATTCAGGCTGCTTGACCTTGAGCTTATCGGCCAACCTGTTAAGTATTGCGTAAATTTGAGGATAATCGTCCCTGCTAAGGCGCGTTTCTTTCTTAAACGAGCTTAGGAAACAGAATAGCTGTACCCACCGCGCTACCATGATAAGGACAACTGAGACCGTAGCTAGCAATAACCCTATTTTAATAACCGAATACTCGACCGTAAAAGATTGGGGAGGGTCAAAGTATTTTAAGGTGTTATCTCGTAGATTAATCAGCCCCAATGGGTCATCAAATCTGAGTGAGAGTATAAATCGTTTAAAAGTTATGCTCGGATGCCAGGATCCGCCTTCCGTAAAAGCAATCTGCGCTTTTATTAACGGCAAGAAAAGGAAAACAAATCTTATGGCATGATCTTTTATCCTAAAAAGCTTTAGGATTGTAAGCACTAACAAAAGCGTTACCGCCGCCTCGATAATCGACGGTACAACCTTATCAAGTAAAATTGATTGCGGTAGGGGCACAGAAAAACCCTTTGCCTGTTATTTACCTATTATCGTTTAGCTTTTTTTTCATTTCCAACAGCTTTTCCACATCTTCTTCTTTCTTTAACTTAAGGAGATGGGAAACAAGCGGTGTTGCGACGCCGCCAAGGATCTTGTTTACAACAGAATCCACAATACTCTTTGCCATTGCATCTCTGCTAACAGCCGCTGAATAAATATAGGCTTTGCCATCTCTATTTTGCTTAAGGAGACCTTTTTGGGCCATGTTGTTCATAGCCGCCATGACGGTTGTGTAAGGAATATATCCCTCCTCAAGCATAGTTTCATGAACCTCACGGACTGTTATTTTCTTGTGCTGCCACACGATGTTCATAATGTCGGCCTCAAGCGTACTTAGGCCATTGATTCCAAGTTTCTTGGATCTCTTTCTTGTTAAAGGTTGTCTTTCCACTTTTGACTCCTCTCACCTAATACTTTACTTGTAAAAGTTTATATATTAAATACTTAATAGTCAACAGTTTAGAGATACTAAAAGCCATTGTTTGATGGCTTTGTGGGCGTTTTTATGTTTAAGAAAAGTGCGGTGGCTTATTCCAATATAAATCGCCTTTAAAATGCCTCCTATTCTATATAAGCTCAACTCAAATCTGAATCATTTACTTTTAAACCTCATATATTGGCACCTAATACAGTTATATAATATCACTTGCCGTCTGTATTGTTAAGCGGTTAAACAACGGCAAAATTAACGATATTTTAGATCAATGGCGGTATTTTTTGTTATTGCTATCTGGCAATGTACTATGCGGATGGGTACAATGTGGATTACGGTCATTAAGAAAACCATTCTCAAAGGAGGGTGCTTTGGCTTTAGACTTAAAGAAACTCATTGAAAATGCAATTAAAGAAGAGCAGGAAGCTCAAAAGAATTACCAGAAGGCTGCAGATGAAGCTTTGGATCTGGAGACGAAGACTTTTTTTGAGCAGTTAGTGAGAGAAGAAATGGCTCACGAGAAGCGTCTTAAAGATAGGTTGATAGCGATTAAGCTAATCCAGGGTGATTAGGTATGGGTTTTTAAGGTTACCGTTACCATAAGCAAAATGGCGACGACGGTACTAAGTCCAGATAAGAGAAGGCCCACGCTTGCCTTCTCTTTTCGCATTAGTTTTGCTGCATAATGCGTAAAAATTACGACTGAGGCCGCAAAGAAAACATCGATTCCAAGGCGCGCCGGTATTGGTATATGTTCAAAGACCTCCTTAGTGGCAAGGAGCTCCCATGCTTCAAGTGTGTAGAACCAGACAACAAAGAGTTCAATAAATCCAGCTGCTGTTTGAACCGATACACCCTCTTTCTGCAGTAGTACGCTTTCTCGGCTTCGCTCAAGGTCAATTCGGGTCCTTACCACATCAATTGCCGCCCGCGTGTCGTCTAGGGAGCGGTGAAGCAGTTTGGCGTCAAGATTCAGGCTCTGCAGCATGTCCTTATGCTTGCCCAGGAGGGAATCATTTAAATAGCCAAGCCCGACTCCAGTCTCGTTATTTTTGAATAGATGCTCCAGCTTGTCTATATCCCTTGCCACGGTGTTTTGTGAGTTTTTTATGAGCTTCTGACACCCCATTAACTCGCTATACATGTTAGAGAGGTTCTCGATATCTTTCTCTAGTAGTTCGATTCTGTTCTCGGGTGAGGATACTGTGTTTGACCATTTGTTAAGGATATCGCTTAACCTCCGATCAAATTCTTCTTTTTTTGCGTTAACGAAGCTACGCTGATCTTTAAAATAGGTCTCCTGCCTTTGAAGTTTAAACAGTAGTGCTTCGATGGAAGGAAGTTTTTTTGTCAATAGGCTGGCTGCAAGGATGCCGCTTTTTGGAAATGCAGTATAATATCGATGCCAGATATTATCTGAGTGGATATTGCTAAATAGCACCCCTTTGATTTCGTATTCGCCGAGTTTTGTGCCAGTAAACGGCCCACTCATGCTGCCTGGGAGTATATCATGGCCATCGGGATTGCCGATGATACTAACAGTGGTTTCTCCTATTATATAGTCTGCCTTGTTTTGCAGGTTCTGTTTGGCATCAGCCAGCTCCCTAATTATCTCGGCCGTTGGTTTTAGGTCTGTAAGGTAAAGGATCTCAAGGGCCGTTATACTTCTCAAGACTAAAAGACCGATAGCCACCTGCGAATTTTTAAGAAGGAAAGGTGCGCTATGGGTGAGTTTCTTATCTAAGGGTTGATCCAGAATAGGGTTTGTATCTTTAAGGCCGTATTTATGAACAAGTCTACTCCATATGCTTTTAATTACATCGTAATCCTCGCTCGGAACATATATATAGTGAGCCAGTTTTATGTTGTAGATCTCATGCTCCATTGTTTTAAGCCAGCCTTTTTGGAAACTACGCCTCTGGTTTTTGTCTCTTACCCTTGATGTTTACCTGTCTTGTACTTAGTAGTTCTCACAAAATAGTTCATAATAAGCCTGCGGATGGTCGCATGCCGGACAGGTAAGAGGAGCCTCCATACCCTCGTAGATATAGCCGCAATTGCGGCATTTCCACCTTACTTTGCTCGTCTTCTTGAAGACAGTGCCGCTTTCAAGGTTGTTTAGAAGTGCTTTGTAGCGTTTCTCGTGTTCTGCCTCAACTTTTGCAACTTCTTTAAAGAAGTCGGCAATCTCAAGATAGCCTTCTTCCCGCGCCACTTTTTCAAATTCTGGATACATGCTGGTGTGTTCGTAGTTCTCGCCTTCGATTGCTGTCTTTAAATTTGCCCGGGTGTCTCCAAGAGCTTTTAGAAACTTAAAAGCTCTTTTGGCATGCTCCTTTTCATTTTCGGCAGTCTCTTCAAAAACTGCAGCTATTTGCTCGTATCCCTCTTTTTTTGCTACTTTGGCAAAGTAATTGTACTTGTTTCGGGCCTGGGATTCGCCAGCAAATGCTTTCCAGAGATTTTCCTCAGTTCTATCCATTGTCTCCTCCTTTGAGCTTATTCGTAAAGTAAATAAGCAATCAAAACTAAAAATATAGGCTGTAAAAGTAATGCAGGGTTTAAGCCCATAGCGCGTAATGCGGGGCTTTAGCTTTGCATAGTAGCCCTAAAGGGCTGTACTAAGGTTTCCAATTTAGTATTTTCAATTTTAATCAGCGCTTACGGTTGTTGAGACAGTCAGCGCATATCCCGATAAGGTTTAGCCGATGCCCCGCGACTTTGCCTCTTACATACTTGCTTAGCTTTTGCTCAATACCTTCGATTACAGGGGCATTGATGTCCATTACCGTATTGCAAGAGCTGCATATGAAGTGATAATGGTTGGTTGGGTTACCATCAAACCTTGAATAGCCCTGACCAGCATCAATCTCAAGCAGCATGCCCTGTTCTTTAAGAAAGTTCAGCGTTCTATACACCGTAGCAAAGCTTATCTGTGGAAGCTTGCCTTTTACAGCCTTGTAAACCGTGGCTGCAGCAGGGTGGCTGTCCGTGCTTTTCAGATAATCCAATATGACTCTGCGTTGATTGGTCATTCTAAAATAAGTTGCCATATGAGCATTAGATAATTATTACCATTTAGTAACCATTATCAATAATAATGCTTGTTTTGTCAAGCAATAAAGCTACCAGATACAGGTTTTATGCCAGCGGCTTTATTGCTCAATTTTATATTGCTTAAATATTAACCAATTGGGAGGTTTACTGGTGTGAGGCTTGCAGTTTTATACTGCTTTTTTACCAGCGATATCCCGGTAAGAGAGGATTTTGTTCCCACCTGATCGCTTAGCTGCATACATGGCTTCATCAGCTTGTTTAAGGAAAACTTCAAGCTCTTGCGTTTTATAGGTGCAACTAGATAACCCCATGCTCACTTTTATGCCATGTTCATTGAGATTCTTGATTAGGCGGTTTCCTATTTCAAGGGCCTGGGTTTCACTGGCTTCAGGGATGATTATCGTAAACTCGTCCCCACCATAGCGGTAAGCTGAATCTACCCCAGTTCTTATAGATTCCTTTGTTACGTTACCCACAGTAATGAGTATCTTGTCTCCCGCGACATGACCGTAGTCATCGTTGTACTTTTTGAATTTGTCGATGTCAAAAATAATTATGAACAAGTCATGCCCCTGTCTTAATGCCCTAGCAACTTCTTTCTCCAGCTCCTTGTAGAAGTTTCTTTGGTTGTAGAGCCCGGTTAGGCTATCGGTGATAGATAATCGCTCAAGTTCGCACGTTCTTTTCCAGACCTCTTGTTCAAGGTGTTCATTTAGGCGTTGCAATTCAATCCTGGAGACCAGCAAGGTATCGGTCATTATATTAAAGGCATTTGCCAGTTCGCCCAGCTCGTCATTAGAACTAAAATTAGCTTTTTCTTCCAGCTTACCTGCTGCAACAGACTTGGTGACTGCGATGAGCTGCTTAATTCTTTTGGTTATACTGCGGATAGTAACAAAGCTAATGCTGAGAGCCAGAAGGATTATCAGGATACTTACGAGGGTGATGGCGATTCTGTATTCATCTTGTATTCTTTTTATATCGGATGAGGCATTTGCCGCTATATTTTTTGATAACTTGGATACCAATGCGAGATTATCTGTAAGGCTGGTTATTGTTTTATCCAGATCTTTTATGTAAATGGTTGACTCAGGATTTGTGGTTGGGTTTTCGAGCGAAAATATTTGCTGCGCTTTAGTGTCGATATTTTTTATATCTTTTGGTGTGCTTGCCAGCAGTTTGTGGCAGCTAGTGCAATCGCCGACACCTGGATTTGCTGCACATACCTCTATGGATGAATTTAATCTTTTGAAGGCATCGAGGTACTTTTGCTTTGCCTCCGGATTTCCGCTTCTTACATAATCATGTACCGGCGTGCTTAATGCTTCCGCATTTAACCTTATTTCTTTGATTCTGCTATCCAGGGTAAGCGATTTTGTTAAGGCGTCTACTTGCTGGTCAACCTTAGTCATATAGATGATACCGATGATACTGCTTACAACCATCAGCGTCAGTATACTGATTATTAGGGCATAAAGTTTCCGGCTTATTGACATAAAGTGTCCTTTAGCAGTAATGCCTTAGGCGGCAAGAGTTTCTGCTGGCTTACTAGATTAAATCGGCATTTTTAACGGAAACTTTATAACCATGCCATAATATGGTAATTATCCTGCGTTTGACCAGGCCAAGGAGCGGAGGCCCCAAATATCCCTAAAATTCGCCATTTCTTTATTTTTTCTTTACAAGCTATTCATAACTTGAAGGTAAATTAATAAATGCAGAGCTATGTTTGGTCGAAGGGAGGTGCAAATATGAGGAAAAGAAGAAAGTTTTTAACCGGTTTAGTTTTGGTTGCTCTGGCTTTCAGTGCATTTGCTGGTATCGCCTACGCGGCTGATAGTACCGGTACGGCAAATTCTGCGACTAACTTTGTTAATGGCTGTAGAGGTTTCTTTGGCGGTGTGGCCGCTGAGCTATCTAAACTTTTGGGCTTAAGTCCCGAGCAGATTGCCGAAAAGCGCCAAGCAGGAGAGAGTTTAGCGGATATAGCTAAAGACCGGGGAGTATCTGAAGATCAGGTTATCGATACCATGATCAACGCTAGGAAAAAGATCCTGGACGAGCGTGTAAAGGCAGGTATCATTACGCAAGAGCAAGAAAATGCGATCCTTGATAGGATGAGGACCAACATGAGTGCTCGTATTAAAGATCCTGCTATCGGTCCAGGAGCTGGAGGATGCGGCGGCTGCATCGGAGGTGGACCTGGCGCAGGTTTCGGTTGCGGTCTCGGTGCTCGGGGTGGAGCATGGGGTGGTCAAAGAACCAACCCACCTACTAACCAGAGCACAGCAACAGGCAGTATTTAAGAGGGTTAAATTATTGGGGTCTAAGCTGTATCGGGCAGTAAACTCTTTACCTTAGACCCCGACTTGAATACCAGGTTAATATGGTTTGGATTAATATGGTTTGCGATTAAGACCGATACTAGACAAAATCCTAAGGATTTTGTCTAGTATAATCTAGAAGACTATTTCTAGATTCTGGTCGGCTTAACAGCCGCTCGGTTTCTAGTTTCTAGAGGATTGATGAAAAATTGGGTAAAAAGACAATACTCGTCGTAGATGACGAAGAACAGATTGTAGAATTGCTCTCTGCTTATCTTGAGCGCGAGGGCTACAGCGTAATTGCCGCCTATGACGGGCGCACGGCGCTTGACATCGCGCTTCGTGAAAAACCTGACCTTATCCTGCTTGATTTGATGCTTCCAGAGATCAACGGTTTTGAAATTTGCCGCCTAGTGCGTAGCGAATCCCCCATCCCTATTATTATGTTAACAGCAAGAGATGACGAAATGGATAAAGTCCTCTGTCTTGAGGTTGGCGCTGACGATTATATTACAAAACCCTTTAGTCCGCGCGAAGTTTTGGCAAGAGTAAGGGCAGTCATGAGGCGGGTATCAAGTGAGCCTGTAGAAAAAGAGCGTATAAAAATAGGAAAGCTTGAGATCGACACTGTAAAGCATGAGGTTACAAAATCGGGAACTCCCATTCAGCTAACACCAACCGAGTTTAAAATACTGGAGGCTATGGCTAAAAGTCCTGGTAGGGTTTTCACTAGGCTTCAGCTTATAGATTACGTTCAGGGATACTCATTCGAAGGATATGAGCGTACAATTGATGCCCATATTAAAAACCTGCGGCAAAAGGTAGAGGATAATCCCAAAAATCCAAGCTACATAGTTACCGTCTTTGGAGTTGGCTATCGTATGGAGGATGGCGAAAGTGCGTAGCTTGGTAGTAAAGCTTGCGCTGACTTTTACTATAGTTGCACTTCTTTCGATAACTGTGGTTTCAATAATAATTAACTGGGCTATTGGCAGGCAGTTTAATAATTATCTAGAGCGCGGGCCGTTTGGAGTTCCTGGAGGACCTCCGTGGTACAGGGGTATGGGACCTGGGGAAATGTTCTACCACCATGTGATAGGGCCACTTGAGCAGAGTTTTTTGCAATCTGTGAATAAGTGGATATGGGTTGCCGGCCTTTTAGCAGCAGCTATAGCTGCCCTGGCAGGATTTATAATCGCCAAGAGAATGACTGCCCCATTAAAGGACCTTGCGGTTGCAGCAAAGGAGATCTCGCGCGGCGACCTGGCGCATAGAGTTGAAATCCAGTCCGATGACGAGATCGGGCAGGTTGCCAGATCGTTCAATGCTATGGCAAGAAGCATTGAGAAGAGCAACGAACTTAGGCGACGATTGCTAGGCGATATTGTCCACGAGATAAAGACCCCGCTTACTGTTGTGCGTGGCAATATCGAGGCGATGCTTGACGGCGTTATTGAGCCAACACCAAAGAAGCTGGCCGCGATACATACCGAAACACTTCTTCTTGCCAGGCTTCTAAATGATTTAAGAGATTTATCTCTTGCTGAGGGTAAACAGCTTAAACTTGAAACCCAGGTAGAGGATATCGGCTCTATAATACGCCAGGTTGTTGAGATGTTTAAACCGCGTGCCACTGAGGAAGCCAAACAGCTCAGCATCGAACTTAATAACGATATCCCACCAGCGCTTGTTGACCGGGACCGTATCAGCCAGGTGCTTTACAATCTCATTGCCAACGCTTTTCAATATACGTCAAAAGGTGATTATATAAAGATAAGCGCGCGTGTCGATACAGCGGTTGGAGGAGGTATCGACAATCCGGTTGTACTAGTCTCGGTGGCCGATAGCGGCGAAGGGATATCGGAAAAAGACCTCCCCTATGTTTTCGATCATTTCTACCGGGTTGATGAATCACGTGCCCGCTCCAGCGGTGGTTCTGGTATTGGGCTTGCCATAGTAAAGCACCTTATCGAGGCACACGGCGGTCACGTATGGGTAAAAAGCAAGCCTGGTGAGGGCAGTACCTTCTTCTTTACTCTCCCTATCGCTCAGGAAATTGAGCTTAGCGATGTTAAAGAAGAAGGGAACGTTAGCCTGGGTTAAATCGAAGAATAGTCCTGGCAAAGATTGGAGTCAAAATGGCTGAACACCCAAAAAGTACGTCAAAACGTCGCGGCTTGAGAGCCGTATCCGGATTTTTATTTACCGCTTTCCTGATAACATCGCTTTTCTCCTACCATATTTACAGGCTGACCAGTTTTGAGATGGTTGAGAAAATCGGAACCACTACGATAAGCAGTATGAACGAAGTGCAGTCTCTCTTTAAACTTTATTATTCTGAGCTAGTTGAGCTGGCTGAGCAAAGCCCTGAGGCTGACCTTGTCCTACCCGGCTTCGATATCCAGCTTGGTGTTAAGCTAAAGGATATAAAAGGTATCTCTGAGGATGAGTTCGGCAACTTCATAGTTCGATCTCTTCTTAAGCGCATTTATTACGAAGGTTTCTCAAATGTCATCAAACCATCCGACCTTGCAGGGGTCGACAAGGAAAATCTACGTGGTTTAAATGATGTAGCCGATGGATTTGTTAACAAGAAATTCAATGACTTCATTTTCCTTGTCTTTATTGTTTCGACCGTGTTGGCGGCGCTTTTTGCGCTACCGTTTTTCATATTCAGTTCGGGCTGGAATAGACCAGCTGGATTTGGCACGGGATTTGTTGTGGCGGGCATACCCGCTCTGCTTCTTTTATACACACGTTCTAAAATTGAGGGATTGGTATCTTCTGACGATGTTGCTGCCGGGATGTTGCGGGGGGCGATCTTGCCCTTTGTCGATAATGCAGCATCCAATTACTTTATTGTTTTGCTGCTTGGCGTAGGCTTGCTTTTAGTTAGCGCCTCAGGTATTTTCATAACCAAGAGGAGAAAAAGCAAAGCACTTTAAATCACGGTAGATTTATGGCTTTTTTGCACTAGATAAGCGCCAACAGGTGAAGCATGGGCAACCTTACCAATAAGGTCAAGAAAAAAAAGGCGAGACAGAAGAAGGCCAAATTTGTCTCACTATTTGTTATTTCAGCTGCAATTGCCTTTTTTCATGCCACCTCTACCATTTACTTAAGGCAGTTATTTAATGTAAAGACCCTATTGCCAGCCGGGGATATTCCTAAAACCGATACCATATTCAATGTTGGTGATTTGATGGTTCTTAAGTACGAAATGGGTCTTAAGATATTAAACGATAAAAGCTTTCTACTGGCTGAGCAAATTCGCCCCGGTGCAATTTTACTGCTGCTTCTTGTTGTAATCTATATGGTAGGAAAGGAAAAACTGGATAGGTTAGGGTTGTTTCTGTACATAAGCGGTCTTTTCAGCGTGGCGTATTACGCTATCTTGTACGGCTTTTTAGGTTGGCCCGATTCGCTACTGGCTAAAGATGTAGTATCGTTTTTGCCTGTCCCGATTATCGTCCCGGTTTACATGCCTGTTTTACTTAGCTTACTTGTCTTTATGGTTGGATTCTTTTTGGTATTCAAAAAGAAATAGTTCGCTGCTTACCTCAAACCCCAACAGGGAATTATCTGCCTATGTGAGTATTAGATGTGGACAATGGTGTTTTTATTCAATGGGGGGTAGTTTAGATGAAGAGATTTACGGCGTTACTGGTGGCAGCGGTTCTAATAACCGCAATATTTGCGGTGCCAGTTTGCGGGGCCGTGAAGGCGGACATAACACAGTTTGGTTCAGACGTAACTGTACCCGCAGGCCAGGTGGAGGAAGGTAGCGTTACAGTTTTTGGAGGAAATGCAATCATTGACGGTGAGGTTAAAAGGGATGTAACGGTGTTTGGTGGGAACCTTACCATTAACGGCAGGGTGGGCAGAAACGCAACTGATTTTGGTGGCAACGTTACTCTTGGCGGCAATTCGGTCATAAATGGCGATCTAACTTACTTTGGAGGTCGCTTAGATAGAGATCCGAGGGCGCAGGTTAAAGGAAACATATCT
This sequence comes from Bacillota bacterium, assembly GCA_023511485.1. Lineage (NCBI taxonomy): Bacteria > Bacillati > Bacillota > Bacillota bacterium. The sequence goes on from JAIMBH010000017.1 coordinate 41,088, forward strand.
GCCGGCGTACCGAGATTCAATCCCTTTACAAGTTTTATTTTCGGTTTATTAAGTCTCATCGGCATGTTAGCAATAGCTGCTCTAATCGTGGCCCTATGGCCAAATGCAACATCGGTGCTGGCCGATACAATCGAGAGAGAACCGCTACAATCACTCGGTGTTGGTTTTTTAACTGTGGTCTTGATACCATTTGCAATAGGGGCGCTGGCGGTTACCATAGTCGGTATCCCACTGATATTCTTACTGCTGTTTGCAATACCGTTTGTGTTCCTTTACGGTTATACAGGCTCAGCTAGATGGTTAGGAAGAAGGATCGGCCAGAATAATCCGTCAATAGTCAATGCGCCGGTTTTGCAAGTTGTAATCGGCACACTTATTATCGGGGTTATAGGGTTTATTCCGGTGCTTGGCTGGCTTGTATCGGTTGTTGCAGTGCTTTTTGGCTTGGGGGCGGTAATTCTATCCAAATTCGGCACGGGTCGGCCCTGGTTCGGAAGAAGAGCAGCCCCGCCACCAACGGAAGAGGCTGCTAAGGGGGCAGCATAGCTAACAAACGCTATGCAAGCATTTAAGGCTTAGTTATATAATGATTCAAAATTAGATAAAAGCTTTTTAGCTTTCAGCACTTAAGCATTCAGCTTTTACTTCTTTGTCTTTGGGTAGATAGCTGAAAACTTAAAGGCTAGCAGTTATTAGTCGTTTTAGGCTAGAATTTTAACTGCTTATTTGGAGGCATGGGTGAGCGAACCGGTTGCATTTCTGTATAACGAGCGATTTCAGGAGTATGAGCTCTCTCCTTCCCACCCTTTAAAACCGATAAGGCTTAAGCTGACCTATGAGCTATTAAAGGATTATGGGGCTTTCGATAAGTCGCAGTTGGCTGTTTTTCCCGGTCGGCTGGCAACCGATGAGGAGCTTATGCTGGTGCATTCAGCTGCATATATCGACGTTGTAAAAAGGGTTGGCGGTACCGGCAGTGCAGATACGCTTGCCTATTCGCATGGGATTGGCCCCGGTGATAATCCACCGTTCAAGGGAATGCATGAGGCATCAAGCCTTATAGCAGGCTGTTCGATTGCCGCAACCGAGCAGGTCATGGATGGAAAGACCAAGCATTCTATTAACATATCTGGCGGTCTCCACCATGCGCTGAAGGATAGGGCTTCCGGTTTTTGCATCTACAACGACGCAGCAGTTGCTATAGCACATGCTATCAAGGCGTATGGCATAAAGGTAGCCTATATAGATATCGATGCGCACCACGGCGACGGTGTGCAGTGGGCGTTTTACGACCGAGACGATGTCCTCACCATCTCGCTGCACGAGAGTGGGCAATATCTCTTTCCCGGTACAGGGTTTATCGACGAGGTTGGGATAGGGAAAGGTGAAGGCTACTCGGTAAACGTGCCTCTTGATCCGGGCACATTTGATGATCTCTATTTATTAGCTTTCGATGCGATCGTGCCGCCACTTATAAAGGTATTCAAGCCCGACTTAATCGTCTCACAAAATGGCTGCGACACGCATTATACCGATCCCCTTGCTGAGCTAAGTCTTACGACAAATGCTTACGAGCAGCTCTATTCCAGAATTCACGAGCTGGCACATGAAGTCTGTGAGGGAAGACTTGTTGCGCTTGGCGGCGGCGGATACCAGGCATATCAGGTTGTCCCGAGGGCGTGGGCACTTCTTTCGGCTGAGCTTGCCGATTTTACTCTGGATGATGCCGTGCCGCAGCAGTGGCAGGAATTTTGCTCAGCGAAAGCCCACAGCCGGTGCCCAGATAAACTCCGGGATAAAGCGGCCGCTCCATCGGTCTTTACTGACTCTATTGAGCAGAGAACCAAAGATACTATAGCTAATGTAAAGAAAAGAGTTTTTCCGTACTTCGGGTTGTAATCGATTACAACCGTGCCGCCATTATCCATGCTATAGTTAGTATTCCTTTCGGCAGCGCTGCAGCACTTACAAACTGCAGCGGCGCAGCGCGATTACTTAACATCGGCACCTTGGTATACCAAGGCTTTGGCATATTAATCTGCACTTCAGTTGACAAATTTTGCTGCCCGCAATACTCTTTTTACATGGGAAAGTACTCCATCCATGTAGAAAAGGATTATCTTAAATTTAGTGCTGCGCACTTTCTTATCTTTGGTGAGAAATGCGAAAGGCTACATGGGCATAATTATGCCGTATCCGTTGATCTGGAGGGTGAGCTTGACGAAATAGGCTATATATTTGATTTTATAGCTCTTAAAGAGTTTGCCGAGCATCATTGCAATACACTTGATCACAAGACGCTCATCCCGGCGAAAAATGAGCATTTAACAATAAAAGAAGGCAATGGCATTGTAGAGGTGTCGTTTAGGGATAAACAATTTATGTTCCCGGAATCAGATGTTTTGATTCTTCCCATAAAGAACTGTACGGCTGAGCTCCTTGCTTACTATCTTTGCCAAAAGATAAAGGACGACCTTGAGGATATGGGTATGGGCAATATCACCAGGATAAAAGTAGGAGTTGAGGAGTCTCCTGGACAGGCCGCTTATTATGTCGAAGAAATCCGCTAATTAAAGAATCTTTCTTTCTATTTTTGTTGATGAATAAATACCAACGTTTGTATAATGAAAGGTTTTAATGGTCGCTGGGCAAGCATATGCTTGCCCAGCGAATGCAATTGCGCTAAAACCATGGGCTGATATAGTAAAGATAGCTTTTAGCAATTGATCGTGTGTGGACTAGTTATAAACCCGTAATCGAGGGTAGAAAAAAGTAGTTAAGAGGTGTACCTGTATGTGCAGGCTTTTCGGTTTAATTGCGGATACTCCTGTTAGTATCGAAAATCCTATATTGGAAGGTATAAAGCCTTTCGTAGAGTTGTCATATAAGCATCATGACGGTTGGGGAATTGGCTATGTAGATGGCTGCCCGCCGGGCGAGAAAAGCATTCGCGTTGTTAAATCTGACTACCCTGCTTGGAAGGATGAGCATTTCTCCAGACTTATCAAGCATCTTGTTTCCTGCCTTGCGATTGTACACTTAAGAGATGCTAAGTATGGACCAGTTGCTCTTAGAAATACCCATCCGTTTTTTGCTGAGGGATGGATATTTGCCCATAACGGCTCGTTAAGAAACTTTAGAAAAATCGAACGTGAGCTTAGAGGTAAAAGATTTAGCGGAGAAACTGATAGTGAGAGATATTTCTACCTCCTGCTTAAACACATTAAACAAAAAGAAGACGTGCCCAGAGGTGTACGTTCAGCCATCGAGTGGCTCCACAAGAACTACATCGAGGGTGCTAAGAACTTTCTTATGTCTGATGGCAACCATATTTACGCATACCGCGAGGGAAGAGAACTGTATTATGTAGAGCGAGAAGTACCTATCTCGCCAATCGAACCTTTAAGGCGGATTTTAGGCGGAAGCTTAGGGAACGGCTCAGGAGAGGCTTTGGCAGAGGGAGAGGTTAATAAAACGGCGAGAATGGTTGTTATTGCCTCGGAGATATTGACTGATGAGAGCTGGCATGAGGTGCCCGAATCCCATCTCTTGATTGTTAACGATAAGCTGCAGGTAGTGATCGAGCCTATTTTAGAGAAAGCAGGAGTCCCAATTGCCTAGATCATCCTCGAGTCGACTTTGGGCCGAACATTTTCTTGCCAATGTAGCGGCCTGCCTTAAGCAACCCACGCCCTGTTTTCTTTACCAATGTTACCGAGATATCTTTTAGGACGCGCTTGATGGTTACAATATCCTTATCTACTATAGCGTAGGTTAGACCTGCTTCTGCAAGGTGCGGTTCAATAATTTCTTTGGGGGAGGATGACAGCACGTTATTTACGGCTATTAGAACAGCTAGAATATCATCCAGTTGGCCCAAGATAGGTATTATGCCAGGGATAAGGTCTATTGGAGAAGCAAGATAGCCAAGTCCGGCTGCCAGCTTCGCCTTATCAGACTTTGCTATACGTGGGTCTTTTGCAAGCCCTGCAGTCAGCTTGGCATATGCTGGCATTCGCTTTAATATCGGCATGAGGTCATGCTTTAAATCTTCCAGGCGATACTCTTCCATTTTACCAGCTCCAGCGGAATTCTGCTGTAATTGTGACGAGGTGATTATCTATTTTACTCAAGCCTTTGTCAACTGAGTGTCAATTAAGTATCAACTGAGTGTCAACTGAGGCCGCTCCTTTCGATTTGCTCTTTTTGTGGTTCCCGTCTATCCTATTGCTTATAGTACAGACAATCTATCGGAGTAGTTATGGATGCAGTTGTCATAGCATTGGTAGCATCGGTCATCATTTTAGTCATTGCCGTTATTTATCTCTCTTCAAGAAAACCCACGGGAGATATATCATCGCTTCGAGATACCTTAGAACGCCAAAATATGCTAATGCAGGAGATGAAAACCTATGCGGAGTTTGGTGGTCGGGGGCAGGATATCCTGCGTGAAGAGCTTTTAAAGGCTCAGCGTACAATCGACTCTTTGAAGACCGATTATGAGGCTCGAAAACAACTTGAGGAGGAGAGCAGGCAAGTCATAAAGAGGCTTGAGAGCATGATTGTCGGCAGCTATTCTAAAGGACAAGCTGGCGAGAACATCCTTCATGAGATATTTAAGCTTTTTCCCCGGGAGATGATCGCCTACAACTTTAGCGTCGGCGGCAAAGTCGTCGAGTTCGGGCTTGTCCTATCCGATAAAAAGGTCCTTCCTATCGATTCTAAGTGGCCGGCAACCAGCCTCCTCATCGCGCTTGAAGAGGAAAAAGACGAGAAAGTAAGGCTTGGAATTGTTGAACAAATCGAGAGAGAAGTTGCAAAGCGTATCCGTGAAGTCTGCCAGTATATCGACCCGGATGTTACTGCACCCTGGGCTATCGCAGCTGTTCCTGATGCCGTGTTTTCAGCTTGCAAGCGAGCGTATCTTGATGCTTACAAGAGGCATGTTATTCTAATGTCCTACAGCATGACCATTCCTTATATCCTTACCGTCTATAGCCTTCACCTGCAATATTCGCGCTCAGTTGATATAGATAATTTGCAAGGCCACCTCATTAACATCGGACGCCAGCTTGATGAAATGGAGCAAATCCTGGAAAACAAGGTTGCGCGAGGGAGCACTATGATAAATAACGCCTACGGCGAGTACAAGCAGCTAATTTCGCGCATAAGAGCCTCGGTAACCTACCTACAAGAGACCAAATCGATGGATGATTTGGACCAAAAAGCACTGGTTAAAGGTACCGAATACCACATTAAGCCAGATTCTTAATTTGCCGATTTAATATATGGCCACTTTATGTCCCTCTTTATTTTTGATTGGGGTGCTGATGGGAAGGCGTCGTGGTAACGGAAATAGAGATGGTTCTTACTGGGGGCAATCGAGCCCTGAGCTTTTTGCTGAGGAGTGGCTCGACAATGCAGAACAGGACTTAAATGTTGCAGAAGACCTTTTTGCTGCCGGTCACTATGGTTGGGCTGCGTTTGCCTGCCAGCAGGCCTTAGAGAAACTTCTTAAAGCAGCCTATGTGCGTTCCAGACATAAAATACCGCCCCATGTACATAAGCTTGAGCGTCTCTTTGCGATAATGAAACTTAACCCGCCCGAGGAGCATATAAATAATGTGCTTGAGATTGATCAGTGCTACACTTCAACAAGATATCCAGGATACAAAAACGATCTTTACTGCCGCGATAGAGAAGGCGCACGGGCGATACTTGATAAGGCCCGGGAGACTTACGGATGGATAAAGCAAGAGCTTCAACTAGACAAGCTATAGACCGCTTTATAAGGGTAGCCGAGAAAAAAATTAATATAGAAAAGGTAATTCTTTTCGGCTCGTATGCGACCGGTGAGGTGCACGAGTGGAGCGATATTGATATTGCCGTCATATCCAGCGACTTTAAGGATATGGATAATAGGGAAAGGCTTCTGCTTTTAAACAGGATAGCCTGGGACGCCGGCGTGACCGAGATCGATGCCCTTGGTTATACCCGGCAAGAATTTGACTCCGACGATCCTCTTGATCTTGTAACCGAGATCAAAGAACACTGTATCGTGGTTTATGAAAAGCCCTAGCTTTTCATTTAAACATGTTTAAGAAAATTGCTACGGGGTATTTTTCGAATTATGAACCCATAGCCATGTAGCTGTGTAAGCAGGAGGCTGTTTTTCATGGTATCAGTAGCAAAAGTGTCACAGTTTCTAGAAGGAATAGAATTTCCAGCTAATAAGCAGCAGATAATAGACCATGCAAGGAATAAAAATGCACCTAGAGATGTGCTTGATGTTCTAAATCAGATACCAGAAGATACATATTTCAGCATGGCTAAAATATGGGAAGCCATGGGAAGAGCTGCTTAAGGATACATTAATTGACCCTGCGGGTTTTCTGTAAATGGATCCACATCATGATGCAATCTCGCCGGACTATTTCTATTTATAGCAGCCAATCTCTTTAGCCTTCTGCAATGTTTTTTATGTTAAGGTTTCATTATATCTCCGGTAGGAGCTTTGTTCTTCAGCGTATGACCGCCTGCTTATTTTACAGCGTGAATGGGAATATATTGATAGCAATGCACTACATGGCATAATAGATATGTGAACTTGTTGTGGTGTGAACTTGTTGTGGGCCGGTAAGTTTTTGCCGATATTATTCTTGGTAAGAAAGACTTACCAATAAGGTGATGTTTTTAGGGGTTTTAGGGTTGAGTGAAAGGTATAAGTGGCGCCACAGCGGGTTGGATTAACTGTGGATCTGCAGTGATTAAGAGAGGGGAGGATAAATTGGAGGTGCAGATGCTACCCGGCCGCATTCCCATTTTTGACGTCAATGGCGAGATCGACCATTATGTAGTTCCAGAGCTCGAAAGCAAGATAATGGCGGTTATGGACGAGGGCCACGCATCCATTATCCTTGATTTTACCGATGTCAACTACATCGATAGCGCAGGTATTGCTCTTATTATCTTAGCCATTCAGAAGAGTGCTCCGCTAGGCGGCAAGATTGGACTTGTTGTAACGAACGAGAATGTCTTGAAGATACTTGAGATAGTTGGCATTACTAAGCTGGCTGAGGCATTTTCGCTTTATCGTTCAGTGGATGAGGCGCTGGCAGACATGATGAAAGAAAGCCGTTCTGGAGATTGATTAGCAGATGGTACGGAAGATTGAGTTCGAAATCCAAAGTGAAATGAAGAATCTTGCTGTCGTTAGGCAGAGGGTTGAGGAAATGGCTGCCGATTGTGGTTTCACGGATACCGACATTTATCAGATGAAAGTTGCTGTGAGTGAGGCGGTAGCAAATGCTATAGAACACGGTTCGCCTAATGGGCCGAGAAATCGCGTTCAGGTACTTATCGAATGCGACGGGGATAAGATAGTTATTGAAGTACTTGATCAGGGTATATTCAAAGCCAGGCTTCCCGTAACAGATGGCAGACCAAGCCATCGAGGCAGAGGGATATTTCTCATGACCGCATTGATGGACGAGGTTAATATAACTGAGCGGCAGGATGGAACACTTGTGCGTCTTGTCAAACTTAAAGAACCAGCTATGGAGAAAAAACAGCATGTCCTGTCCTAAATTTCTCCCCTTTCGCTAGGTTAAGTAATGTCTTTTATCCTAAAGCAAGCAGGCTTTACACACTTGATTTTCCACGTAAGTATTGCTAAAGTTTATATGCCGACCCGGATGGAGACGATTCTCGCAAAGTTTGCGCGACTGGGGTTTTGCTTTGAAAAACTAGAATAAAACCGGGCCCTTAGCTCAGCCGGTCAGAGCAGTGGACTCATAATCCATTGGTCGTAGGTTCGAATCCTACAGGGCCCACAAGCAAAACCACAGATAGAGGGCTTATGGCCCTCTACTTTTTATTTTTAATTTCTTCTCGTGGTAGCTGTATGGTAGCAAAAATCTGGTCTAGCTTCTCGGCGGCATCTTTTTCGGCATCGGGCAATAGGTGCCCGTAAATATCAAGTGTTTGTCTGATGTCTGAGTGTCCGAGCTGTCTTTGAACATATTTTATGTTTTGCCCTGCTGAGATCATGGCCGCTACGGTGTGCCTATTGAAGACCTCGAAGAAATTATCAAGACAGCTTGGCGAAAATGCCAAGAAGACAATTATTTTGGCGAGTTAGATGACCGTTATCTCACCAGCCTGACCGCTGACGAGGTCTATAGAGCACTTAACCCCTCTCGGATCGTCGAGAGCGCTGACGGCTGGGATTCTGAATTGATGATATGGTTTTGGCAGTTTGTTGCTGAACCAAACGGGATTAGGGCGGTGATAACTAATGACGGCGCAATCGTTTGGGATGAAGAGTTAATTGTCAAGGATGCCAATACTGGCAAGGCTACCACCGTTGAAAGTGGCGACAAAGACACAGTAACGGCAGCGATTGAAGAAAGCCAAAAGCATGTGGTTGAAAAGCCTGAAACTATGGTAGAATCTATACAAGAGACAAAGGAGGGTATAGATGAAGGAACCTCTAAGCCTGGGAGTACAGAGGTACATGGAACTGGCGAGAGCCCATTGGAAGGAGCATCGCCCGAAGATGTATCGGGAACTCAAAGCCAAAGGCCAGCTAGAACAGGCACTTCAGCGAGCAGCGGAGAACACGCTGGAAGCGAAATATCAAATAATAGATCATCTGAGGGAAGTGAATACACCGCCGCAGGACTTCGAGGAGAGAGTGAAGTTCGAGAACATGATAGCGCACCAGGCGTGGGAGCTGGTGAGGGAGGAATGGATATTCCTTCCGAGCGAGGAGGACGTACCGAACCTCGGGCAAAATACATAACTCCAGCAGGAAACAACTACAAGATAACCGCCGATGACCGGCTAGGTGAAGGCTCTCAGAAGCAGAAATACAAAGACAATGTAGCTGCTATTCGTCTACTAAAACAGATCGAGGCCGAAGGACGCCTTGCTACTCCAGATGAGCAGAAAATCCTTGTAAAGTATGTTGGCTGGGGCGGCATGTCGGGTGTCTTCAACGCCTACACCAACCGAGAAGAATACAACGGGCTAAAAGAGCTTCTAACAGATAAAGAGTTTGAAGCAGCTCGCGAATCTACGCTTAATGCGCACTATACATCAGAGCCGGTAATCCGTGGCATGTACCGTGCGCTTGAGAGGTTTGGCTTTGATGGCGGACGCGTGCTTGAGCCCTCTATGGGCATCGGCAACTTCTTCGGGCTTATGCCGCATGACATTCAAGTAAAGTCTAAAATGACCGGCGTTGAACTAGACGATCTCACTGGAAGAATCGCCAAGCAGCTCTATCAAAACGCCGATATCCGGGTGCAAGGCTTCGAGACTACCAAGCTGCCGGATAACTTCTACGATGTGGCGATATCCAACGTGCCATTTGGTAACTATAAGCTACATGACCCTAAATACAACAAGTACAACCTGTCTATCCATGATTATTTCTCCTGACTTTATCAGTTGAATTTGCAAAACCCCAGGCAGCTGAAGTATAGATGATAAAAAAGCGTGCATTTTGCCACT